>CAXBWG010000018.1:0-13014 GCA_963979105.1 uncultured bacterium
CCTTTTTTGCATAAGGCCGAATTTTAACATGAGGCTTTCTAATCCCAGTAACACACCCAGACAAACCAGCTAACCCTACAGCTCCACCTAACAACTTAATAAAACTTCTCCTGCTAGTTGAATCAGTTAATTCAGAAGCTCCTTCTGAAAACTCTCTATATTTTTTTTGCTCAAATTCTGGATCTTTATTTAAATCATTTAAACTTTTCCATTGATTATCCATATTCTCTCCTACCTATGACACGCACTACATTGAACCTTAGGGTTCAAATGATACTCTTCAACTAATCTCTTCCCCATTACAAGTTGATCTTCTTCAGGCTCCCAAGAAAGCTGTGTTATCTTCTCTTTTGGCCAAACATATTTTTCAGGGTTTTTATGACACTCTAAACACCACGACATGCTCAAAGGCTTAACTTGCCTTACTTCTTCCATCATATCAACTCTTCCATGACACTGAACACAAGAAACGCCAGAGTTTACATGCCGAGAATGATTAAAATATGCATAATCTGGCAACATATGAACCTTAACCCAATCTACAGGTGTATCTGTATCATAATGGTCTTGAATTTTCTTAATATAATCACTATCTGTTTTTATATTAGCATGACAATTTAAACATAATTCAGAAGTCGGGATATTAGCATGAGATGCATCTTCAACACTAGAATGACAATATCGGCAATCTATTCCTAATTTACCAGCATGCAATAAATGGCTATAAGGTATAGGTTGTTTAGGTTGATACCCGATTTCCAAATGATTTGGGGAAAACCAATACCAAAATAAATAAACAACAAACGTAACGACGCATATTAATCCAACTGCAATCATTGCAGGAACTTTATTAGCCCATTTAGGAAAAACAAAATGAAATTCGTCTTTTTTGTTCATTGTAAAGAAATATATCAAAAATAAATAATATTTAATAGGTTAAATTATTAATTAATACAATTCAAAAAACACCCATGCTAAATAAAAAAATAATAATATAATAATAACTTTTCTTTTAAATAGAGAAAAACAATAAATTCTATTTAAACCAATAATAAATTTATTTTTAATTTAAATGAAATATGTTTTTTTTTTTATTAAAACTGTATTATATAGTTCATGCAACCCCCCCCAAACATTTTATTTTACTTGCAAGATAAATCTATTACAAACATTCTATCATTTGTTCTAGAATCAAAAAAAATAAACTCAATTAATTATAATGAAAATCAAAATACATTCTTAAAAACATCTTTTAAATTAATCATATTAGATAATGATCTAGACATAAATAAAAAAAACAACTTCATATTTAAATTAAAAAAACACAATATAAAATCAAAGGTATTATTAGCAATTAGCAACAACTATACACATGAAATAAACTCAAATCATTTAAATGAATTCAGAGGTATTATTTATAAGCCTTTTGACATCGAAGAAGTAATAAATATTATAACACAATGAATAATACACAATCAGAATTTATCCAAACTGAAATTAACAACTCAACTACACGACTAAACTCAAACTTATTATCAATTGAAACTATTACTAAAGAATTACTAAATATACTTTCAAAAATCTTTTATAAATCAACAATAAACATTTATTTATTAAACGATAAAACAAAGAAAATAGAGTTTACTTCAACTAATAAAAATTTATGGCCTATACCATTTTACAACATCTCATGGTTTACATCAAAAATAGAAAAGAAAAATAACAAAAAAAAATATATTTATATAGACAACATGAAATTATCACCTCTTACAGACTTTAAACAATTACTAAAAGACCAAAAAAAATATAAATATGACTGTAACGATGGATTATTTTTTAACATTGTTAACGAAGATAAAAATACAATTGGAATAATTTTTATTCATTCTTGGCATCTAAAAAAGAAATTAGATACCATTTATTTAAACTTTCAAGAAAATTTAATAAGTACCTCTGAATATATAAACCAAATAATTAATTCTATAGAAAATTTTCAAATTCATCAAAAAATAGAAAACTTACTATCAGATAAAAACAAACTAACAAAAAAAATACAAAAAGAAGAATCCTCTCTAAATAAACGAGTATTAGAATTAACAACATTATACGAAACCTCAAGCGAACTAAACAGCTCTCTTAATCACAAAGAAATTATTACAAAAACAATTAATTCAATGAATAAAGTATTAAAATTTGATTCATGCTGTGTATTTTTAAATGATATTTTTAACTCAAATGAGTTATTTATAACTTTAAAAAACCCCTTTAACCTAGATACTACTGACTATATAAAAAATCTAACTTACAACTCAATTGAAACATTTTTTTCTAAAACAATAAACTTTAATAAAATTACAATATCTCAAAACACTATTAACAACTATTCACAAAAAAACGAAACCACTTCTATAAAATCACATACAAACATCCCCTTAATTTTTAGAGATTCTATCTTTGGCGTTATTTCAATTACATCATTTAAAAAAAACGCATTTCAAAAAAACGAAATTCGTTTTTTACACACCATTTCAAATAATATCGCATCTACTTTAGGAAAACTAAAATTAATTCGAGACATTGAAAAATCTAAAATCCACTCCGTTGTAGAAAGTATTAGTGACCCCATAATTGTTATTGATGAAAAACAACAAGTTAATATTATCAACCCCTATGCCAAAAAATTATTAAAATTAAACGAATCTGAAAATATTACAAAAGAAACGCTATTAAATCTATTAGAAAAATTACGATTACAAAAATTATTTATACAAGTCAAAAAAACAAAAAAACCTGTTATAAACCAACAGGCATCTTACAACAACCAAAGATTTAGCGTAAACATTTCCCCTGTAATTGACAAAGTTCAAGGATATTTAGGCATTATTTTTCTCTTTAGAGACATCTCAAGCATTCAACAAATGGACCGTATTAAGTCCCAACGATTAGACGCTATATCTAAAGTAAACTTAATTGTAAATTCAATCCAAAACTTAAATGATTTACTTAAAGTATTAATTGACTTTTTATTAAATATTTCTAATTGCAACATGGGTTCTATTCAATTGAAAAAAAACGATAGATTTGTAAATGTTGTTCACCATAACTTCCCAGAAAAAATAAGAAAATCATTTCGATACATAAACAGAAAAACAATTTCTCAAGAAGTAGAAGAAAAAAAACAATTTATTCTAATTGACAATTATTTTTCTAACCCCGAATTAGATCCAAATGTAAAAGTTTTAATAGACCTATATTTATGTATTCCTATTATAATAAACAATGAACTAATAGGAATTATTAATTTAACTAGAAAATATGGCTCAACAGCATCTAGGTTTACAAAAGAAGATATAGAAACATTGATAACAGTAACATCCTTAGCCGCAACCTCTATTCAAAACTCACTATTATATCAAGAAAAAGTTGAAAAAGAAAAATTAGACCAAGAAATTATAGTAGCAACACAGATTCAAAAAAATCTATTGCCAAAAAAACTACCGTCAGTTCCAAAATTGTTATTTGGCGCAGTAAATATCCCTGCACATAAAATTGGGGGTGACTTTTATGATTTCATTGAACTAGATAAAAATAGAATTGGAATAATTATTTCAGACATTGTAGGAAAAGGAATTCCCGCAGGTCTTTATATGGCGGTATTAAAAAGCATTTTAAACAGAAATATATTACCAGAGATTTCACCTAAAGAAACGTTATTTCGATTAAATAATATTATGTACAACGACCCTGTTATAAATAAATTTATTCCATTATTTTATGGTATCTTTGATCTAAAAAACAATGAGTTTAAATTCTCTAACGCAGGCCATGAAACTTGCTTAATTCTAAGAGATAAAAATTTTTTAGCAACAGATACAAATGGATTTCCATTGGGGGGATGTAAAAATCAAGAATTCGAAGAAAAAAAAATAAAATTAAAAGAAAATGATTTATTTTTATTTTATACAGATGGAATCATAGATATTAGAAATTCAGAAAACAATTTATTTGGCATTAAAGGAATTAAACAATTTTTAAAAAACAACGCAACACTCCCTTCACAAATTTTATTAAACAAATTAAAAACACATCTAAATAATTTTTGCGATAACCCAAACACAAAAGATGATATAACAGCTATCGCGTGTCAATTCAATGAAACATATATTAATAAATCTAAATTAATTTTAATTAAAGAAATAAGCACATCTAGTGAAATATCTAAAATAAAATTTATTAGAAACGAAGTTAAAACCATTTGCAAAAAAGCAAATTTTAACAGTAAAACAATTTCAGATATTCAATTATCTGTAAATGAAGCTCAAGCAAATATTATAGAACACGCATATCTTGGCGATCCAAATAAAAAAATAATATTCGAATTCAAACTATATACAAATAAACTAGAAATAATAATTAAAGACAGCGGACTATCTACAAAAGATATAAAGTTAAATAAAAAAACAACGATTAAAATCAACGATATAGAAGGATCTGGGTTAGGCTTATTTTTAATAAACACCCTAATGGATTCTGTAGAATATAAACCAAAAACATTTGGAACAAAACTAAAACTTGTTAAATACAATACATAAAACGTATAATTAAAAGATGGAGCTCGTAAAAGAGATACTTGAAAACAATATTCTCAAAATAAATATAGGTAGCGAAATTGATGAAGAATCAAAATCAATTAACGGCACTATTGAACTTGATATTGAAAATCAAAATGAGTTTATTGAGTATATTAACAACATTCTTGATGAAGGTTTAAATCTTATTATTTTATCCCTAGAAAACATTAGTTACATTGACTCTTCAGGTTTATGGGCATTATTTGAAAGCTACAAAAAAACAGAACAAAGAAATGGAAAAATTGTACTATTAAACCCTAGAGCTGATGTTAAAAGAGTTCTAGATATTACAAAAATATCTTCAAAAATAAAAATTGTAGACTCTGTAGATACTGGAATTTCATTTCTTTTAAGTGAATGATAAGTTCTTTACTTGATATTTTAGAAAAAGAAAAACTTATTAGCATTGATGATAAGAAAAAATATCTCAAAAAAAAAGTTAATATTTTTAAAGAAATAACAGAAACAGAAAAAATTGAACCAGAAATATTACTAAAAACAATAAGCAAACATATATCTGCACCTTTTGATTTATTAGATAGAGCAACTCTAGATATAAAAATAACACAATTAATCCCTGAAACTTTTTCCAGAAAACACCATATAATTGCTTTATTTAAACTAGGGAACACTATGTCTATTGGATGCTCGAACCCATTAGATACAATTTTAATAGAAGAACTAGAAATAATAACTAAATGCACTATTTCAATAGCTATTTCAACACAAGAAAAAATAGATGATTTAATTAACTACGCATATTCATATCAAGAACAACGATTAGAAAGCGACGGCTCTTCCATGTCAAGTTTATTTGAGATGGGCCTTGAATTAATGGATGATAAAGCCGGCGGCGATGATGAAGTAACAGATATGGCTCAAGAAGCCCCCATTGCAAAACTTGTAGATACTATTATTACACAAGCAATAAATGAAAAAGCATCAGATATTCATATTGAACCCGATGAAAATGCAGTAAAAATTAGATTTAGAGTTGATGGCCTTTTAAAAGAAGTAATGAGCCCTCCTAAAAAATTAGCATCTCCAATAGTTTCTCGGTTAAAAATTCTTTCCGATATGGATATTACAGAAACAAGAAAACCACAAGACGGCCGTCTTACCTTCAAATTAAAAGATAGAGATATAGATTTCAGAGTATCTTCTGTAAGAACAATTAGTGGTGAAAAAATGGTACTTCGAATGTTAGATAAATCAGACTCATTTGTTTCGATGGAAAAAATTGGATTAAGTGAACATTGTTACACAAAATTAGATAGCCTAATTCAATCAACATCAGGAATAATCGTTGTATGCGGACCAACTGGTTCTGGAAAAACATCAAGCTTATACTCGTGCTTATCTAAAATTAATACTCCAGAACGAAATATAATCACAATTGAAGATCCTGTAGAATTTAATCTCGAGGGAATTAACCAAATCCCTATTAATCCAAAAATTGGAGTAGACTTTGTTACAGGTCTATCTACAGTCGTAAGGCAAGATCCTGATGTAATTATGATTGGAGAAATAAGAGATATCGAAACTGCCAACGTCGCTATTCAAGCAGCTCTTACAGGACATCTCGTATTTTCAACACTTCATACAAGAAGTGCCTCCGGAAGTGTAACACGTCTAATAAACATGGGTGTACAACCATTTTTAATCAATAGTGCTTTTTTAGGAGTGGTTGGACAACGCCTATGTAGACAAATTTGTAAAAGTTGTAAAAGACAAACTGATAAAGATCAAGTTACCAATATAAAAGAAAAAGCAATACTTGATATGCTAATTAAAAAAAATCCTGAAGTAAAAATATTTAAAGGTGCCGGGTGTAAATACTGTAACGAAACTGGATACAAAGGTAGAATAGGTATATTTGAAATCCTAACTCTAAATGCAGAAACAAGTGAATTAATCATTCAAAAATCAAGTTCAGAAAAAATAAAAGAAGCCGCTGTAAAAAATGGAATGGTAGATATGCTTAATGATGGAATAGATAAAATAACTCAGGGTATCACATCCATAGAAGAGATTGCACGCGTACTTGATGTTTAAACTTCCTAATTAAAAGGGCATGTAATAATAGTTCAAGGAATTATTATTATGAAAACATTTGTATATATTTATAAAACTCCAGATTCTAGAATCCTTACAAAAAAGGTAAAAGCAAACAATTTAGATGAAGCAACAAGTCACCTAAAAAAAAGAAACATAACACCAATCTCTATAAAAGCAGAAGGCTATAACATATGGTATGAATTAACTAAACCAACAACGGTTACCTCTGATGAAGTTGTCGCTTTTTCTCAACTATTTTCAGGTTGCATAAGATCTGGTTTAAAAATTAAAGAATCATTAACCTTACTATCTAAGCAACTTAAAAACAAACTACTTACAGAAAAATTAGCTGAAATAATTATTAGTCTTGAAGGAGGAGCTTCTCTTTCTGATGCATTTAACAAGCATATCGATATTTTTCCAAAATTTTACCCAATGGTTATAAAAGCAGGAGAAGCTTCTGGAAATTTAGCTGATGTACTAGATTATATATCGGGATTTTTAGAAACAACAAATAATATAAAAAAACAAGTTCAAGGAATAATCACATATCCATTAATAGTGACTATCATGGGGGCAGGACTTCTAGGATTAATCCTAATATTTGTAGCTCCAACATTTAAAGAAGTTTTTTCATCTGCAGAAAAAGCATTACCTCTACCTACTCAAATATTATTTGGGCTATCTGATTTCATATTATTTAACTATCATATAATTTTAGGAACAATTTTTGGAATAATTGCAATAATATATGGAGTTTATAGATCTCCAAAAGGAAAACGTCTTTTTCATATTTTAGAACTTCACTTTCCTATTTCTGGAGCAATAACAAAACAAATAATATTACTACGATTTTTAGGGTGCTTTGATATTTTAATAAATAATGATGTCCCAATGACACAAGCCTTAGTTGTTCTTGAAGATGCTATAACCAATATAAGAGTTAAAGAAATCATTACAGAAATGAGAAAAGATGTTGCAAGAGGCTTACCTCTATCTGGGCCTCTAGTAGAAAACAAAACCATAATATCACCAATGATTTCATATACTATAGCAATGGGAGAGAAAGCAGGAAATCTTGGATTATCTGTAAACAGAATTACAAATTTTGTAAAAAAGGAATTAGAATTCTCTATGAAAAAATTATCATCTAGAATAGAACCTATTATTACTTTGTTTCTTGGGTCTGTTGTACTTTTTATAGCAGTATCCATATATTTACCAATATTTGACTTAATGGCACAATAATAGCTATAAGACGTTAAAATTATTTTTTTAATATTAACGAACTAAAACTATCAGGAGCCATCATGGAAGAAACCCAAAACGAAACAATCCAATTAAATGAAGAAGAAGTACGATTAGATAAATTAAAAACCTTACAAAAATCTGGAGAAAACCCATTTAAATATACATTTAATAAAACACATTCTACAGACTGGGTTATAAAAAACTTTAATCATCTAGAAAATGGCGAATCTATAAAAGATACAAATTTTAATTGTGCAGGAAGAATTATTTCAAAACGAAATCACGGAAAAGCTTTTTTTGGCAACATTCAAGATGAGTCCGGAACTATTCAATTTTACACAAATCTAAATATAATTGGTGAAGAAAACTTTAATAAATTACTTCAATTAGATACAGGCGATATTATAGGAATTTCAGGGTTTCCTTTTAAAACAAGAAGAGGAGAACTTTCATTAAACACCAATTCCATTACCTTATTATCAAAAGCACTATTACCCTTGCCTGAAAAATATCATGGACTTCAAAACAAAGAACTTCGTTACAGGCATCGCTACATTGATCTAATATCTAACCCAGAAACAAAATCAACCTTTAAAACAAGATCCAAACTTATTTCGTTAATTCGAAATTATCTTGAAAACGAAGACTTTATGGAAGTTGAAACCCCAGTTCTTCATAATATTTACGGAGGAGCTGCAGCAAAGCCCTTTCAAACATTTCATAATGAACTTGAACAAAACTTATATTTAAGAATTGCTCTCGAATTACATCTTAAGAGACTTGTAGTAGGAGGGTTTGAAAAAATATTTGAAATAGGACGAGTATTTAGAAATGAAGGAGTCTCTTACAAACATAATCCAGAATACACTCTACTTGAACTCTATCAAGCATACACAGACTATAACGACATGATGAAGTTAACAGAGAATTTATTATCGTTTTTAGTAGAAAAAACATTTAATTCAAAAAAAATAACTTATAAAGATAAAACAATAGACTTTTCAACTCCGTTTAAACGAATAAAATTAACTGAAATTTTAAAAGAAAAACTAAATGTAGATTGTTTTGATATTAATAACTTAAGAGATAAAGCAAAAGAATTAAAATTAGATATCCCTAACGATGCAACAAAAGGTCATATTATTATGGAACTTTATGATGAATTTATAGAACCTACATTAATACAGCCTACATTTATAATAGATCACCCATGGGAAACATCTCCTTTAGCAAAAAAGCATAGAGACAATAACAACCTTGTTGAGCGTTTTGAATTAATTATTAATGGAATGGAAATAGCAAATGCATTTTCTGAATTAAACGATCCTATAGATCAACACGACCGATTTAAAGATCAACTTAAAGCTAAAGAAAAAGGCGATGAAGAAGCACATCTTATGGATGAAGATTACATAAAAGCATTAAAGCATGGAATGCCTCCAACAGGAGGACTAGGAATTGGGATAGATCGAGTAGTAATGTTATTAACAAATTCACATTCAATTAGAGATGTTTTATTTTTTCCACACATGAGAGAAAAGAATTAAATAAAACACTATAAAAATTTTAATGTAAATAGTAAAATCATGTAGTATTCATGAACAAATTAAAAATTATATTTATTATTACAATTATTGCCCTAGGCTTAACTTTGCTTATTACAAAAAAAACAAAGCTAGGCCTAGATCTTCAAGGTGGTATTCATTTAATACTTGAAGCAAAGCCAACCAGAGATCAACCTTTATCAAGAGATGCCCTATTAGGCTCCTTAGAAGTTATAAGAAATAGAGTAGATGCATTAGGACTAACAGAACCCGTAATTCGCCTAAAAGGAAAAAATCAAATTACAGTAGAATTACCAGGAATAAAAAATCCTGAAGAAGCAAAAAAAATGGTAGGTGACACTGCCCTTTTAGAATTTATTCCCGGTGAATGGGCTCCTCAAAACATAGAAAAACTTACACCAGAAGAGCAAAAAATATTAATTGGCTCAGAAGGAACCTTATCATTTCTAATAGAAAAAGATAATTCCGGAAAAATAATTACAAAAAGACCCATCATTTTAAAAACAACACAATTAACTGGGGGAGATTTAAAATTAGCAAGTCCGGGCGCAAGTGAATTTGGAAGCCCCTTAATAAACTTAGAATTCAATAAAGAAGGAGCTAAAAAGTTCTATGCAATAACAGCAACAAATATAAATAAACCAATTGCAATATTATTAGATAAAACAATTATAAGCGCACCAAACGTAAAAGAAGCAATAGGTGGAGGAAAGGCACAAATATCTGGTGATTTTTCTGCACAAGAAGTCTCAAGTTTGATTATAAAATTAAATGCAGGTGCACTCCCAATTCCTGTAGAAATAATTTCTGAAAAACAAATAGGACCAACTCTTGGAAAAAATTCGATAAATAAAAGTAAGTTTGCATTTATATTGGGATTTATTCTAATAAGTATATACATGATTATGTTTTATAAAGGACCCGGAATAATAGCAACATTAAGCCTAATAAGTTATTTAATAATATCCTTAGCTCTCTTTAAATTAATAAATGCAACATTAACACTTCCAGGAATAGCTGGTTTTATATTAACAATGGGAATGGCAGTAGATGCAAATGTGATAATATTTGAAAGAATAACTGAAGAATTAAACAATAATACAATCACAAAAAGTATAATCATGGGATTCCAACAAGCATACAGAACCATTCTAGATGCAAATATTACAACATTATTAGCAGCAGCTGTATTATTTTGGGTAGGTACTGGAACAATTAAAGGATTTGCTATTACATTAACTATAGGAATATTAGTTAGTATGTTTTCAGCAATCACAATAACACAAACATTATTACTTAGTTTTCCAAAACTAAGCACCTTTAAAAAGAGAGAGTCAGAATGAATTTCAAATTCAAATTTATAGAAAAGAAAAACTTTTGGATATTAATAAGTGCGCTAATAATACTTCCCGGATTCATATCTATGGGAATAAAATTAATTCAATCCAACCCTGCATTAAATTATGGTATAGACTTTGTGGGCGGTAATACTTTTAATTTAAAACTAAATTCAGATATAGTAAACCAAGAAAAAACGAGTTTAGAAATTAGAAATACCCTTAAAAATTATAATTTAGCCAATAGTAATATACAATTTTCTAATTCAAATGAAATTTACATAAAAACATTAGCCATAGAAAAAAACATTACTTCTGAAATTTTAAAAAGCTTAAAAGAAATTATTGGAGAATTTGAGATATTAGAAATAGATTTTATTGGGCCAAGTATAGGTAATGCTCTAAAAAAACAAGCCCTTATTATTACTATATTAATAACAATGACATTACTTTTATATATTACATTACGATTTGAATTAAATTTTGGAATTGCATCAATTGCTGCATTAATTCATGATAGTTTAGTAGTTATTAGTCTTAGCTCATTATTTAATTTAGAGATTAATACAGCATTTATCGCAGCCTTATTAACAATTTTAGGCTATTCATTAAATGATACCATTGTTATTTTTGATCGAATAAGAGAATACCTTGAAAAAGAAGGAGCAAGCAATCTAACAAATTTAACAAATTTAGCATTAAATGAGACTTTAATACGAACAATTAACACATCAATCACTACATTATTAGTAATACTTTCATTAATCTTCTTTGGAGGAAGCACCATTAAAGAGTTCTGTGTAATTTTAGCTATTGGAGTTATATCAGGAACTTACTCATCTCTGTGTATTGCAAGCCCCATTCTTGTTAAATTTAGCAGTAATAAAAATAATTAGTTTATTAATTTAGAATAGCTCAAAGATAAAGTAATAATTACAATTAAAACCAGAAAATTCAATTAAAATTGGCATAGAAAATTACTCACTCTCAAATTGTCATATTTATGAGCGAAAAAATATAATGATAATGACCTATTTGTTAGTCTCTTTTAGATTAAAAAAAGATTAAATGCATTAAAATGGTCATAATAAATTAATAGATCTATATTTTCCGATTTAATGTTTTTAAGTAAATTAAAAACTGTTAATACAAAAAAAGAAATAACAAGCATTAAATTAAGATACAAAACTAAAAAATCTTACTCAATTCTTGAAATACTAAAAAAACTATTTATTATTATCAAAAACAAACGTACCCATATTTCTAAATTTAGAATGTCTATCTTTATTTAAAGTATCAACATCTTTTTTCAACAAAGATTTTAATGAACTAACAATAGCTTTCTTTATAGAATTAGAAGTATCTTCCCAGTTGTTATGAGCTCCACCTAAAGGTTCTTTAATAATTTCATCTGCAACTCCAAGTTTCACAACATCTTCTGCCGTAATTTTCAAACTTTCAGAAGCTAATTTTGACTTTTTTGCATCTCTAAATAAAATAGATGCACATCCTTCAGGGGATATTACTGAATAAATTGAATATTGAAGCATATATATTTTATCTGAAACTCCAAGTGCTAGCGCACCTCCAGAACCACCTTCCCCTATAACAAATGTTACAATAGGAACCTTTATATCTACCATTTCCTTTAAATTTCGAGCGATAGCTTCAGCCTGACCTCTTACTTCAGCCTCTATTCCAGGATAAGCACCCGGAGTGTCAATAAATGTAACAATAGGTATATTAAACTTTTCAGCCATTTTCATTAAGCGTAGCGATTTTCTATAACCTTCCGGGTGAGGCATACCAAAATTTCTATAAATATTTTCTTTAGTATCATGTCCTTTTTGATGCCCAATTAACATAATTTTTTGTTTTCCAATCAGTCCTATACCTGCAACAATTGAAGGATCATCTCTAAAAAGTCTATCTCCGTGTAGCGTAATAAAACGATCACATATTAACCGAGATAAACTTGTTGTATCTGGACGATCTGAATGTCTTGCAATTTGAACGACTTGAAAGGGTGCCAAATTTGAAAAAATTTTCTTTGTTAATTTTTCTGCTCGTGTTTCAATATTCCCTATCTCTGAATTAAGATTTATTTTTTCATTTTTAGATATTTCTTTTAATTCATCAATTTTTTGATAAAGTTCCTGTATTGGTTTTTCA
>CAXBWG010000019.1:0-13011 GCA_963979105.1 uncultured bacterium
GGGTAGACAACCTTATTAAAACTTATTGTATCCCCAAAATAGAATATGAATGTTTTAAAATAGAAAAAAATGACAAAAAAATAATTGCAATCAATATATCGCAAAATTATGACAAGCCGTACTATTTTAACGACAAATGTTATGTTTTAAATACACAAAATAGCAAAATTACTATTATGGAAAAGGAAATAATTGATGGAACTCCACGTGTTCTAAAACGAAATAATCACGTATCAGCTAAACCATCAGAACCTAAAGAGAAAACTCCAGTTAAACACCTTGAAGTCAATAATACTAAAATTTTAAAAAACGAAATTAATATAAAATCTGAAGCAGAGGAATTAGAAGACTTAACACAAGAATTAGAAGATTTAAATAATGATTTCCCACAATCAGATGCAAATCTTCCTTTTTTTGAAAACAAAACAACCCAGAATCGAAAAACAATAAAACAAGAGCATGACCCCTCAAAAAACTCAGGCTCTTCACAAAAAAAGTCGAACAGTTTAAATAACAGACAAGAAAACGCATTAGTATATCTTACAAAAAACAATTTCATAAAAAACAAAAATTATAGAGAATTGTATGAAGTATCACATAAAACAGCACATTTAGAATTAATAGATTTAGTACAGAAAAAATTAATTAAATCACAAGGCTCAGGTAGAAGTACATGTTATGTCATTAACATGCCAGTACAACAACAAATTATTTAAGCTACATTAAACTGTAATCCCAGTCTTTAAATACAGGATCTAATCCATTATTTTTAAGCATATTCATTATTGAATTTAAATCCCTTGTATCGTTTATTGAAAATTGTTCTTCTGAATCGCAACCAGAATATCCACCAGGAGATGTATTAGATTCTGCAGATAAAGTTGTTATTCCTAGTCCAACAATATTATCTCTAAATTTTGCAGGTTCACGTGTAGATAGAGTTATGCCTAAATCTGGAAAAAGAAGCCTAAATACGGTTATTAACTGTACCATATTAATATCTGTAACAGGGTAAGGTTTAATAAAAGATCCAATCATCGATTGAATACGAGGAAAAGAAATAGAGTATTTAATATTCCAATATGTGCTCATCATGTATTTTAAATGATAGGCTAATGAAAAAGCTTCATAACGCCAATCATATAACCCTAAAAGGGCTCCAATATTAATTTTGAAAAACCCTGCTTTAGCCCCTTCTTCTAAACAATTAAGTCTATTTGCATAGTTACGTTTAATACCTCTAGTGTGAAACTTTAAATAAGAATCTAGGTGGTAAGTCTCTTGATATAAAGTTAAATTATCGGCACCTGAATCTATTAATTTCTTGTATTCAAATTCCTTTAATGGTTGAATCTCAATGCCTATAGATGAAAAAAATGGCTTTATCAGCTTTATTGCATTTGAAATATAATCAACATCAACTTTTTTAGGTGATTCTCCAGTTAAAATCAAAATATGTCTATATCCTTTATCAGAAAGCAATTTAGCCTCATTAATTATTTCTGAATCTGTTAATGTTTTACGCGGATAATCATGTTCTAAACTAAACCCGCAATAGCTGCAGCTATTAAAACATTCATTAGATAAATACATCGGAATAAAAAGTTGAATAACATTTCCAAATCGTTGTCTAGTTAATTCCTGGCTACGTCGTGCTAATAATTCTATATAGTTTTGTGCAGTTGGAGACAATAAAACAGGGAGATCATTAAACGAAAATGATGACTTGTTTAAAGTTGATAAAACTTGAGACTCCGGTATTAATAGACTTTCACTTACGAATTTATCTATTGGTAAGTCTAAAAAAGCTTTTGAAAACATTAATGAAGAAACCCTGTTAAAGGAGAAGATGCTGCTGCTGTAGTTGAAGTTTCTGGTAATCCAGCTAAAAACGCATCTCTTCCGGCAGTTACAGCCAATTTAAATGCATGTGCAATTTTTATAGGATCATTAGCAGTTGCAATTGCTGTATTAACTAAAACAGCATCGGCTCCTAACTCCATAGCATAACTTGCATGAGAAGGCGCTCCAATTCCAGCATCTACAATAACAGGAACACTACATTGTTCAACAATGATTTTTATTTGATTTTCAGTAGTAATTCCTTTATTTGTGCCGATAGGTGCCCCTAAAGGCATTACAGCTGCGCATCCGGCAGATTGAAGCTTAAGTGCTAAAATAGGATCTGCATTAATATAAGGCAATACAATAAACCCATCTTTAACTAACTCTGTTGCGGCAATCAGTGTTTCTGTTGGGTCTGGTAATAAATAGTTAGGTTCAGGTGTAACTTCTAACTTAACCCAGTTAGAACCACACCCTTCGCGAGCGATATGAGCACACCTTATGGCCTCTTTAGCATTTCGAGCGCCAGATGTGTTTGGTAAAAAAACATATTTATCTTGATTAATTATAGTTAAAAAAGAATCTTCAGGATTAGTTAAATCAACCCGTCTTACAGCGGTAGTAACTATTTCACAGCCAGAAGAAATTAAGCACCCATTCATGAGCTTAGGTGACGAAAACTTACCAGTGCCTAAAAGCAATCTACTCTTAAACTCTTTATTTCCCAAGGTTAATTTGTCCATAGAAATTAAATATAAAGAAAAAGAAACGTTTAAACAATGATAACTTGTAAAAATAAAATTAAACAAAACTATAACATAAAGAAAATAAAAGCTAAAAAATTAATATATATAGTATGACTACATGTTTAATATAAGCACAGAATGGGTACTTTTTTAATAACAAGGATAAAATAATGAAAGGAGTAGACCCAAAAGGTATTAGAACTCATAGTCAAAATAGCCCCAAAATATATACATCTACATTTTCTAAATCAAAATCTCTTCCAGCAAACCTATCTTGCGCTATAGATACAAAATTTAAGGGTGAATTAAATTCATTAATCGAAAAGTCAAGTCGATTAAATCTTGATAAAACCCCATGTTTAATTCTAAGTTCTACTAGCCATTCACATTCTATCGAAATATCACCAAGATTTCGTATTGTATACCAAGAATCATTAAACAAACCTTTAACAGGAGGAGGCTCTGGGGCCAGACTTGAAAAAAAAATAGAATATCTAATTCTCGATAAGGAAGGGATTAATTCATTAAAAGGAATAAATAAACAAATTGCAACAATAAAAGCAGAAGAACAAAAATCCGCACAAGATCAACATGCCATGTTAGAAGAATTAAAACAACAAAAGCAAGCATTATTAACAGCAAGTTTTGTAAGAAAAACATTTCCATTAACACCAAAAAATATAAATGAAGCAAAATCAAATCATGAAATGCGTAACAATAATACAAATTCAATAATAAATAATAGGGTAGAAAAAGAAATTAAAGTTATTAAATATGGTGTAATAATAAATTTAAACAATATAAGTACTCGATCAGAAAAAAAAGATGCTCTAATAAAAGCACATTTAGAGACATTTTATAAAACCAACAATATAGACCAACTTAACTCTAATTTAAAAACTGTATATCCCCAGCTAAATACTACAGCAGATATAGAGTTGTTTTATGATATGCAATGGTGCAACTCTGGAAATGTTGGATCTCAATTATTGCACTCAAAAAAAACTAATATACTTATTGAAAATTTGGCAAATAAAGTTAAAGAAATAATAACTATAAGAGTGCAAAATGCATCTAAAATTAAAGAAGAAAATAAAATTCAATCCTACAAAGATCCCTTTGGAAATAAGCTAGAAACACGTATTAGCCACGACACTCTTAAAATTTTATTAGATATAAATAAACATTTTTCAACAGACAAAGACAAAGATAAATACACATATAAATGTAATCAATTATATAATACTTATACAAAAGCTGGTAAAAATTTATTAAGATTAATTGATAAACATAAAGAGATTTTATATCCAGAAGCAGAATCTATACAAGTTCACGATGACATGAATTTAGGTAATCTTATGGGGCATCTCGACAATAATGAATTAATATATATAGACAATGGTGCAAGCACAACAAAAAAATCACCCATTAATTCTGAAATGATAAAACTGCTATTTGCCTTTGGGCATCAAGGGAATTTAGATGGAAGCTATTATCTGGATCTTGATTTTAATACTAGTAGCAGTGTAAAAAAAATAATGGAAACAATGCTGGAAAATAAAAAAATATTTATCGATAAAATCGAAAAGTCAGATAACTTATATTCAGAAATTAGCCCAAACTTTCTTATTCAATCAGAGTTTTTTGCAATTGCACAGCATATATCAGATGGGGGATATACAATTAGAGGTCAGATTCAAGACATTATAACCCAACTAGAAACTCTTCCCAAAACCGAAGATATAGAAAAAAAAGTAGAATTAGAAAACAAATTAAAACGATTAATTAACAGATGTATAATCAATCATATATTATATGAAAAACAGATTGAGCCATTTTTATTGAAATTAGATTCAAGGAAACCAGAAAGCCCATAAACACTTGTGTTAAAATCGTTTCATTAAAAACAATGCATAAATATTTTAGTATTTAATGGAAATTTTATTTGAAATATTTACAAGAATCGCCCCAGAAATTTTTGTTTGTAATACTGTTGAAATGGCTGATAATTTTTCTAAAATAAATTTATGAGGATGATTGTATCTGTTTTTTCTACCAGCGCTAATAATACTAAATTTTGGTTTAGCATAATTTAAAAATAAATCAGTAGAAGATGTTTTGCTTCCATGATGAGCAACTTTTAAAATAGTTGTATTTAAATATGAATTCATAGTTTGAACTAACTCTAATTCAGCTTCCTTTTCTATATCTCCGGTAAATAAAATTGAATAGTCTAAATAAGATAATTCAAAAACTAAAGAATTATTGTTTTTACCTAAATAATTATGAGCAGTACAATTATTTAAAAAATTAAAATTCAAGTCATCTAATATAATCTTTTCATCTCTACAAAGGGTAGTTGCGTTAATAGATTTATTAGATAATAAATGAGTTAAATTTGTATTAGACTGCAAATCTCCACTATATATAAAATTTTTTATGGGCAAGGCATTAATAATAGATTCAATATTAGAATCGTGATCAGAATCAAAGTGAGTTACGATTAAATAGTCTAGTTTGTTTATTCCGTAAAACCTTAATGCAGGTAATAAAATTTTTTTTGAAATATTCAAAGAATTATAATATTTGGGTCCAGTATCTACTAATATAGTTTTGTTTTTATACATAATTAGACAAGAGTCTCCTTGGCCAACATCAAAAAAGACTACCTGCACATGATTATTAAAATTAATAAAATTAAGCAAATAAAAATACAATAAATATGTGCCAAAACCATATATATTTAACCTAATTTTAGAGACAAATAGCTTAACAAATATAAAAACAGCTATAGGCGTTAAGCTTAAAACAGGATATTTAATTGCCATAGTCATATCATGAAAATAATTAGAAAACTCACTAACTACTAAAATCCATTTCATGATTAACCAATTTGTTTGATGCAAAATAAATGAAAGCGAAATACTTACAAAGCCAATTAATGTAGATATAAACCCAATAACAACAAGAATCTCAATAAACCAAATTAGAATTAAATTAGACAACAAACTTATCAGCTGCAATTGATGAAAATATATCATCAAAATGGGGGTGCTAAACAACCAGGGCATAATCGCAGTAGAACATAAATTTTGAATAAATACAGGGATATATGATGGATAATATTTAGTTAAAAACTGAGGTCCTAGCAATAAAGAAAATGTTGTAAAAAAAGATAAAACCGCACCAATTTTAAATAAAGAAAAAGGATCTATTAACACTATAATTAACCCCGTAACCACTAAAATATTATAAGGAGATGTTTGGTAACTTAAAAAATATCGAACAAATAAAAAACAAACTGCCATAATAATAGCTCTTAATACAGAAATCCCACCGCCTGTAATTAAATAAAATAATATACATATAGGAATTATAAAAATTAATTGAAAACGTCTATAAATATGCGAATAACTTAACCCTGAAATCAATAAAGACAAAACAAGAGAAACTTGAGACCCAGATACAACTAAAGCATGAATTAGACCAACATTTTGAAATAACTGCTTAATGTCTGTATTAAGGTAAGTATAAGATTCTCCAAATATCAAAGCCGTTAACATAGATGAAAATGGCTCACTTAAACTGTAGTTATGTTGCTTTATGATTTTCTGTTTAATCCAAATAGCAATTTTTTTTATTGAATATCCGTTATATGCGTTAATAATGTCTATTTTTTTTGCGTAAAGTTTCCCAAGAAGTTTATGATTAAGTGCAAATTTATAGTCGTTTACCTGACCTGGATTTGTTGGGTGAGTAACTGCATAAAAACGACCCATTACAGAAATCGTATCGTTAATATTTATATTAGATATTTGAAGTTGGTTATCTGAAAAAACAGATAACAAAAACCCATTTTCAAGTTTAATTCTTATTGAATTATTATATATATAATCCACTTCTCCAGTAAATTTCTTTGATTTACTGTTGTGAAAAGATGACATAATATTATGCCTATAATTATATTCATATTTAAATTTAGCAAAAAACAAAACAGATAACAAAATAAGTAAAAAAAATAAAAATTTTCTGTATATTACCGAACCTATAATCCCAATTGCAATAACTATAACAATTAAATATATGTAACTATGAAATAAACACAACAAAACAATTAATGTGAGCAAATAAAGACAAAAGTGATTTTTTAGCGTAATATTATTTTTCATAAAATAAAATATAACACAATTAAAGGATTCAATAAAAAACCAAAAAATTTTGTAAGCATTGCTATTAAAATAAAATGCTTTTAAAATTAAGTTATGAAAAAACTCCTAATTGCATTTATATTAATTCCAGCGATTGCGCTTACTGTTTTTTTGTATCTAAATAAAGATACAATTGGTAAACCAAAAGAGATTGCTGAAAAACAATTTAAAGTAAAAGAAATCACATGCCAATCTTGTGTTCAAACAATTCAGGCTGCCTTAAAACCAAAACATGTTCAATTGGTAAATTTTAATCTTCAAAACAAAACTGTTACATTAAAATATGATATTAATAAATACAAATTAGAAAAACTGAATAGATTTTTAAGTAAGGAGTCATTTAGGTTAAAACCAGTTCCAACAGATAAGCTAGAAATTATCGATTATAAATTAAAATTTAATTAATGTTTCATTCACTTGGCTATTCAATTTTATTTCAATTTAATGAATTAGGTCAAATCACAATTTTAGGACTTAAATATTTTAAATATGTATTTTTTACATTCAAATTTTTCCAAAGATTTATAGAGCAAGTATATGAATTAGGCATAAAATCGTTATCGGCAACAGTTATTACCTCAATTTTTATTGGATTAGTGTTTTCCCTTCAAATAGTTCGTGAATTTTCAAGGTTTGGCGCTAATTATATGATTGGAGGTATAGTAGGTTTAGCTATTTGGCGAGAACTAGGACCATTATTAACGGGCGTTGTCGTAAGTGCACGAATTGGCTCTGCTATTTCATCTGAGCTAGGTAGCATGAAGGTAACAGAGCAAATAGATGCCTTAAGAGCCATGAGCCAAAATCCAATTAAATATCTTGTTGTGCCACGAATAACAGCCATATTATTTATTATGCCATTATTGGTAGGGCTAGCTGACTTCCTGGGGTTTGTTAGCGGTTTTTTTGTCGCCACAGCAATTGCCAATATAAATCCTAACGCATATTTCAATTCAGCAATAATTATGTTAGAACCATTCGATATTGTTGGAGGACTTATAAAAGCCGTAGTATTTGGCTTTTTAATAGGATTAATAAGCTGTTTTCATGGGCTAAACACCAAATCTGGATCTAAAGGTGTAGGTAAATCAACAACAAAGGCAGTTGTTCAAACAATAGTTTGTATATTTGTTGTAAATTATTTTTTATCCTACATATTATACCAAAATTAGCTATGTTAGAATTAATTAATATTAAAAAACAATTTAACCAAGTAGACATTTTGAAAAATGTTAATTTAACAGTAAACCCTGGTGAGAATATAACCATTATTGGAACATCTGGTTCTGGGAAAAGCACTATTTTGAAATTAATTTTAGGCTTAATCGAGCAAGATTCTGGCACTATTATGTTTAATGGAGTAAATCCTGAAAAACTATCTACTTCTCAATTTTATGAATACAGAAAATATTTTGGATTACTCTTTCAATCATCGGCCTTATTTGACTCTTTAACGGTTGAGGAAAACATTGCATTTCCTCTAACTGAACAACCTAATAATTTAAATAATTTTGAGATAAATAAAAAAGTAGATGAAGCGTTGGAATTAGTAGAAATGAAGGGAGCTAATTTAAAAAACCCATCAGAATTATCTGGTGGACAGCAAAAGCGAATAGCACTGGCAAGAGCAATAATAACTAAGCCAAAGTGTTTGCTTTTCGATGAACCAACTACCGGATTAGACCCGGTTCTATCTACAAACATTGAAGATTTAATTGTAAGAATTGCAACCGAATTAAATACAATTTCAATTACCGTAACTCATCAAATTTCTACAATTTTAAGAATATCGGATTTAATTTATTTTTTAAATGACGGAATTTTATTGGCTCCTGAAACAACACAGACTATAATGGTTTCTAAGAATCCAATAATTAGATCTTTTATTCATGGTGGTATAGATGAAACAAAATAAAAATATTTTAGTCGGCATATTTACATTTTTTATGATTGTATTTACTGGCATACTTATTTTATGGCAAACAGATATCATAAGAAAAGTACAAGGGTATTCTGTAACAGGGGAATTTGTTCATATTGGGGGGTTATTAGATGGAGCCGTTGTTAGATATAGGGGTTACCCTGTTGTTCATGTTACATCAATTAAACCTGGTCCCGAAAAAATTGAAGTGTCTTTTTTTGTAGCTAAAAATATAATTATTCCTGTTAATTCAACAGTTAAAATTTTATTTGATGGTTTGGTTGGAGAAAACTATGTATCTGTAGAACCTGCCACTGATAACGGAAGTTACATTAAAGATAATGCAATATTAAGAGGCCATTTAGCTTCAGATTTAGCAACATTTATTGATTTAGGATCTCAAAACCTAATGCACTCAGAAGCAATATTAACAACTGTAAAAAAAATTGTAACAAACCCCGAATTAGTTAAAAATTTAAATAGTATTATTTCAAATATATATCTTGTAACAAACCAACTTGCAAAACAGGTAAAAAACGGAAATCTTACAACAATTATTACAAATATAAATCAAAGCACTAGCTCTCTCAATGAAATTTTATATAATTTTAAAGATAAAACATCTAAACACTCCTTAATTTCCATTCAAAAAGAAATTTTCTTACTAGTAAATGGATTGCAAAAAATCGAAAAAAACATAAGTACTATTAGCTCACAAGAAAATTCAAATAAAATAAAAAACATATTAACAAACATTGAAAACTCCTCTGAAAAAGTTAGTAACTATTTAGGCGCATCCAAAAAAGACTCCCTAATTAGCAGTATTGGAAAGCTTCAATTAAGCACGCAAACTAAAGTTTTATACGACAGCACCAATAATAATGGATATTTTAATTCAGATATTGAATTTAAAGTTGGTAAATACTCATTGATTTCTGGAATATCAAATACCTATGGCGAAATAAAATTAATGAATTTTCAACATGGATATCAAATAAATAAATTTCTAAAAACACGTTTAGGAATAATAAATGACGCTGAAGGAATTGGTATAGATTTTCATCCATATCAAAAATTAAAGTTTTCCATGCAATATTACAATTTTGATGAAACAAATTACACGTTAGGTACTAAATACAGTATTTATAACTCTGTAGACTTAGAAATGCTATATAAAAATGATACAAAAATTACAAACCCCGGAATAGATGTTGGCGTTAGTTATCAGTTTTAATTAATTCTTTTCTTTTCTGAGCTAACTTAATTTTATCAACTATTTTCATATAATCTCCAATTGGCTTTACTGGACGAGGTATAGTTTGAGCATCTTCATAAATAAAAAACAATTCTTTAGTAACAGCCGCATCAGCAAGAGCTCTATGGGCATTTAAATGACCTATTTTGTATTTCTTTGTCAGTGCAGCCAATGAACATCTAGATTCATTCATTGCCTGAGCCCACTTAAACGTACACACAATATTATTATTTTTTAAAGGAAGGTTATGTTTCATAAACGCCATTATTAGCCAAGTAGTATCAAACTCTGCATTGTGAGCAATTATAGTTGCATCTGAAATAAACTCGTAAAAATCATGAATAACCTCATCTATTTTAGGCGCATCATTAAGCATTTCATCTGTGATTTTAGTGATTTGAGTAATTTTTTCAGAAATAGAAACCGGCGGCTTAATAAAAGAATCAAAAGTATGTTCGAATCCGTCAGAATCAATTTTTAATGCACCAATTTCAATAATATGATTTTTACCTGGTTCTAACCCAGACGTTTCAAAATCCAAAAAAACCAAACATTCTTTTTTCGGTGAAAACAAAGTAGATTGGCCATAACATTTTGGAAAATAAAAACATCTATGACCAATATTTGCTTGAGTTCTATATACGGTTGGGCCATTACAAAGTTTACACCGTCTATTATGAGATACTTGCATCATATTATTTATTAAATTTTGAATTTTATTTACATGAATTGACTTCTTACAAGAATTACATTTAAAAAAATCACCATTCTCATCAGTTAAAAACTCATGACCTTCTAAACTAGTATCACATAATGGACAGCAATATAAAAATTCATGACTACATACATCACATTGAATTTTATTATCTTCAATACTTAAGGAATTAACTTTATTACATTTAGGACAAGATTTGTTGATTTTATAACTATCCATTAATAAGTGTCCATAAACACACGGCTACCAACAGATTTTTTTTGACCTTGATATTTCCCACAATAAGGCTTTTCAGCGGGTTGATCCATTTCGCAAATAACTAACTGACAAATTCGTTTGCCTGCTTCAAGCCTAATCGGCAGGGAATTTGCATTGTAAAGTTCAAGTGTAATACATCCTTCAAAACCAGAATCAACCCAACCCGCATTTTGAATAAACAATCCCATTCTACCAATTGAACTTCGACCTTCTACAAAAGCACTATAACCATTTGGTATTTCTATATATTCCATCGTTGTTGCTAAAATAAAAGATTTGGGGGGTAAAATAATAGATTTATCGGTAATTTCTCGATAAGTTAATTCTGTATCAAATGAAATAACTCCGGTTTGAGTATCATCTACAATTAAAAAATGATCCCCAAGCCTACAATCTATAGAGGCAGGTTGAATAGCGTTATCCTGTAAAGGAGTTACTTTTAAGATTTTTTCAGCTAATAATGAGCGAATTTTTCTATCAGATAAAATCATAATAATGAGTCCAAATCATAAATTATTGTAATCGAAAAAAGGATAACTCCAATAATCATAAGTAAAAAACCAACAATTTTTCTAAAGTTAACAGGGGGGTTATCTGTTAAATTTAATAGTTGATCAAAGTAATTTTCAACATCTTCTAGGAACTCAGGAAGAAAAAACTGCATAAACCCTAAGCCGAAAGACAATAGAGAACAAAAAATCAAAATACTACTCATTTCATTATTGTAAGATAAAAGTTGATTTTTTTCGATATTAGAAATAAATATAAATACCAAAATTGTAAAAACAAACAAATAAGTGTATATTTTTTTTATGAACACCTATTTAATCATAATTTTAATTTTTTATGTAAGCATATATTTTTTGGAAACAATAATTGAATTACTTAACATATCAAATTTAGAGTCTGAAATCCCTGAAGAATTTAGAGATATTTATAAAAAAGATGACTACAAAAAATCTCAAAACTATTTAAAAGAAACTACCAGGTTTAGTTTGTTAAAAACAACATTTTTCACCCTAGCAACTCTGTATTTTATTTTGATTGGAGGATTTAATTATCTTGATATTATTATTCGAAACTTCAATTTTGGTCCATTAATAACAGGTGTTTTATATATACAATTATTAATTGGAGGACTTTCACTTGTTTCTATTCCATTCTCATTATATTCAACTTTTTATTTAGAAAAAAAATACGGATTTAATAAAACCTCTTTAGCAACATATTTTTTAGATTTCATTAAATCTACAGTACTAACTTTTTTAATAGGTTCTCCCGTAATTTATGCATTACTTTGGTTTTTTAATTCATTTAACAATATGGCGTGGTTATATGCATGGACTTTTCTTGTAATAACGCAGTTAATAATTATGTATATAGCCCCCACATATATCATGCCATTATTTAACAAATTCATTCCATTAGAAGAGGGTGAATTAAAATCAAAAATAGAAACATATGCAAAACAACATAAATTTGAGCTAAATGGCTTATACAAAATGGATGGATCTAAACGATCAACAAAATCAAATGCCTTTTTTACTGGATTTGGCAAAAACAAACGAATTGTATTATTTGATACACTTATTAATAAACATAGCTCAGATGAGTTATTATGTATTCTTGCTCATGAAATGGGGCACTACAAGTTAAATCATATACAAAAAGGTATAATCATTTCAATTTTCACTACAGGGTTTATGCTGTTTTTACTTTCTTTATTTTTAAACAATCCTCAATTATCCGCTGCATTTAAATTGGAAAAAGAATCTATTTATACATCATTGGTTGTATTTGGATTTTTATTTAAACCAATAGAAGAAATCATTAGCATATTAAATAATATCTTATCCAGAAAACATGAATATGAAGCAGATGAATACGCAATTAAAACCACTGGTTTAAAACTTGAATTTATAACTGGTTTAAAAAAACTCTCTGTAGATAATTTATCAAATCTTAAGCCGCATTGGTTAAAAGTGTTTATTGAATATTCACACCCCCCATTATTAAATAGAATTAACGCAATAAAAAAAATCTAGTCGTGATAAAAAAGATCA
>CAXBWG010000020.1:0-12903 GCA_963979105.1 uncultured bacterium
CTAGAAACCCAAATACAAGAAAAGATAACCCAAAACCATGCCAATTCCCCAAAAAAACAAGAAATGGCCTCACAGGAAAGAGAGATCGAATCATTACGTAAAAAACTAAAAAAATCTCAAGAAATAATTGGCCAAATTGGTCATCAGGCTGAATCCAATAAAGAGGGAGTAAAGGTCTTAAAAGAAAAAGAGTAGCTTTAACAAAATAATTTGATTGAAATTTAAAAATTAAAATTATAATAACACCGTATTACATATATAAATCAAATATTAATTAAAAAAAATTTTAATACATACATTACAAAAAAACTATAAGGCATAGATTTAAACACACATACATGTTAAATTAAACAAATATGCAAACAAAAATTCTGCATAACAGCTTAACAAAATCAGAAAGAATATCTAACAATAACCTTCTAAATTTTTATTTTGAAACTCCCTCAATAAAAAATGATCTAAAACTAAAATCCGACAAAATTACTTGTTTAAAAACTCAAGAAGATGCATCCTATACTCACGAAACATTTAATATAAATTCTCTAACTTTACTAAAAAACTTTTTTGAATCTACAAAACTATATCCTGAGACATTTTTTTTTATTTTTTCACAACTCCTTACACTAATAGAAGATTTAATACCTTTAAAAATACAATTAAAATTAATTTATGATGATTTTATTTACATCGACCCCAAAACACATTCAATAAAATTACTAAAATCCAGTTTTTTAACTGAATTTTGTAATGATCCTCATGACATTTATTTTAATAAAATTATATTTAAAGAAACGATTCAATTTATGACTAAATTAATATACAAGTCAATTTGTGATAAGCCATTATTAGATAGCCTCGATTTTTCACATGATGAAAAATTTAATAAAAAAACAACAAATTTTTTTAAATGCAATATTACGGCTCAGCATCTCATTGAATTTTTATTTGAGACAAATATTAATAATCAAGCTTTTACACCCCAGCCATTTTTTCAAGAAAAATTTAAAAAAATTATTTCAATTTATAATACAAACAAATCTAATACTGAAAAATTATATAAATTTTCAACAAAACCAATAAATAAGAAATTAATAATTCAACAAATAACTAAATCAATAAAAGATTTAAAAAAAAATCAAACAGATATTTGTTATTTTATAAAAGGAGATGATGGTTCAGGGAAAAAATATATTCAACAATATGTAACGTTTAACTTATCAAAAGAAGATCAATTATTTAGCCTTAATATAAGCTTTGATGAATCAACTCAAAATGACTATACCCCTTTTTTAAACTGCTTTAAATGGTTTATCAAACAATGCATTGCAAATTCTAATAATATTTTTTTCAACAATCACTTTTTCTCAACATTTTCAAGAAACGACCAAATATTAAATGTCTCATTATTCCCAGAAATACAATATTATTTAAAAGATTTTCCAATCCCAACAACAATAGAAAAAAACAATGCGATGTCATACAACATGAATATTGTAATAGAAAATTTAACAAACTTATTTATTATAAAAACGGCTTTATTAATAAACATTTATAATTCAAACAACATATCAAACAAACACGCCATAATTTTAAAAAATATTTTAACAAAGATAACAACACCAAAAGTAATTACAAATGCATATAATACAGAGAATCCCAATAATAAAGCACACCTAGATTTAAATAAATTCCTAAAATCTGAATTTGAATCAAAATCAATTCATCTGCCTTTAGCTACCAAAGAAAATATAAACACATTTATAAAAAATAGCTATCTATATCCAATTAAAAAAGAACCCGAATTAATTAAAAATTTATATGAAAAAACCCGAGGGAATCTCTTTTCACTAAAGCACTTAATTATGCTATTACACTCTAAACGAGCAATATATTTAGAAAACAACCACATACACTGGTCTGAAACTCTATTTCAGCAATTAGCCGCGAGTTCTACTATTACACAACATATCAACAAAAACATTTCAACTTTAACAGAAGAATTAAAGTATCCGCTAAAAATTTTAGCATGTTTTGAAAACAATATTTCAATTAATCATCTAAATTTACTAAATAAAAAAATTGATTTCAAAAAAATAATATCATCTTTAATTGACAATCAATTTCTAAATTATGAAATAGAATCAAACTCACAAAGCATCAATGAAAGAAAACTTAAATTTAGAAACAACTATATTTACAAACATGCATTTAAACTAACAACATCCAAGCAAAAAAAAGAAATTCGTTTTTCATTAGGACACCTACTTTTTGACAACTATAAAGAACTCAATTTTGAAAATACAATGTTAATGACATTTTGCCTATCCGAAAACTTTCCTTTTATTTATACTAAACATAATCCTAAATTTATCTTCAATCATGCACTCAGTTTATCAAAGCTATTTAGAAATAAAGGAAATTACAAACAAGGGAATTACTTTTTAACAAAAATATTAAAAACCATTAAACAAAACACTAATGCAATTTCCTCCAAAGAATTCAAATTTCTTCTTATTGAAAAAGCATATCATCTACATTTCTTAAAAAAATATAAGCTATCACATAATTATTTTTTACAAGCAATAAATCTAACAAATGATTTAACAGAAAAATTAAATATTGGACATAAAGAGGTCTTACTTTATAACAAAAAAAGAGATTTTTTAAATGGATATCAAGCAACAAGAAAATATTTAAAACTAGTAAACATTAATTACCCAAAAAATCCAAACAATAAATTAATTTTCTCACTAATGATCATATCAAATTTATTTCAATCATTAATCAAAATTCTTATACCCCTACAAATAAAGAAAAATGATATCCCAAAACAAACAAAAAAGACTTTAGAAATAATTCTATCTAATTTAGAAATGAGTATTGGAACCTGCAACCAAACACTACTACTATGTCAAGTTTTACAAGCCTATAATTTCAGTATTCGTTACAAAACCACTTCATTTTTATATTATTCTAAGACTTCATTTTTATTATTTTTAAGTTACGTAAATATAATTTATTTACCTTATAAATTATTTAAAAAAATGCCACCTCCAAAATTTAAAACACTAGAACATCATCTGCATAAAACCGAATTTGTAGCAAATTCATTTATAAAATTCCCATTTACTCCATTAGAAGAAATTGAACAAAGCTTCCAGAAAAATATTACATTTTTCATATCTCAAGATAATATGTTTTTTACTTATGCGTCAATTTTTTCAAAACTATTCACTCAATATTTAAATGGAACACCACTTAATACAATTCATGAATCAATTTCAAAATACTACGAATGGGCAAAAAATTATATGCACCCTCTATCATTATATGAAAACTATCTAGACTTTTTTACAACATTACATAAAAATAAACTTGGCTTTGAAAATAGAATTACCTTAAATTTTGTAAATAACGACACCTACTTTACTTCAACTGCAAACCTAAAATTAATAATTTATTATTTTTACTCGAACCAACATGAAAAAGCAGTAAGTATATTTCCTAAAATAAAATTAAATGCAAGTACTGGTCCCTGGTTTTTCACATTTAAATATTACGAAAGTTTAATATATGGATTTCTAACATTAACTAAAAACAAAAAGTTTTATAAAAAGTTCATCAAAAGCTCAAAAATATATAGCCGCTTAAAAAGAAACAAAGAATTTAAATTAAATAATATTAGTACATTATTAGAACTCATCTCATGCTTATGTAAAAACAAGCTTGATACCGCCTTAATTTTATATAATAAACTACCACAAAACAATACGAATCTTTTAGCAATAGCAAACGAAACATTAGGAATTTATTTTAAAAATAAAAATATAAATATCCAATCCAACATGTACTTCACTAAATCTTTAAATGATTATGCTAAATGGGGCAATAATTTAAAATATAACTGTTTAAAAGAAAAATTAAAAAACACTTTTCCAGAACTTAATCTCGATTACTTTAATACTCATAAAAAAATAAACAATCTTTTAAGCTGTATTAAAATAGCTCACACAATTTCTAATGAAAGAGAAACAAACAATATAATAAAATCACTTATGAACACAATACAAGAACATGTAAGCTCCTACCATATTAGCTGCATTTTATCTATTCAAGGCGAACTTAACTTATTCTCACAGTTAATAAAAAACACCTACACTATGTACAACAACACCAACATAAGAAATCATAAAAACAAAATACCCTTAAACCTAATTAACTATACATTTAAAACAAAAGAAACCATTAAGTTAGCAAGCCTTCAAAACAGTATTTCTTTTTACGACAATTATATTAATTTAGGAAATCAAAATAGCGCAATCTGCATCCCTTTAATAAATCAAGATGCTATACTCGGAGTTCTTTATATAGAAAGAAATCAACTTAATCCATTCAATAACGATGATACTCTCTTTTTAAATATAATATGTACCCATGTAACAAATTCATTAAAAAATTCTATGTTATATGAAAAAAACAAAGCACTAATTAATAATTTAGAAGAAAAAGTAAAAGATCAAATTGATGCAATAAAATTAAAGGAACAAGAAAAAATAAAAAGCGAAGAAATTGCAAAAAAAGCAATCGAACAATCAGCCTATGCAACTTTAACACGAGGAATTGCACATGAAATTCGAAATCCCATGGCAATAATGCTGTCTGGAATAGAACTTATTCAAGAAAACATTGAAAATAAAGATAAAACTATAGAATATTTAAATGCAGTAAAAGAAAGCATATTACGTTTAAAAAACATTACAACCACCATGCTAAGGTACGGAAAAAGTGTAGCAGAAGAAAAATCCTTAGAAAACATTAATTCATTATTAGAAGACGCTCTTATTGTATCCTCTGCTGAATGCAAAAAACGACAAATAAAAGTAAATAAAAGTCTAGCCCCTATTCCAAATACAATAATAGACCCTAATAGTATCAGCCAAGTTTTTTTAAATTTAATATTAAATAGCATTCAAGCCATTAAAAAAAAGGGAACCATAACAGTTTGTAGCAATGTGATTTCAGGAAATTCAGTACCAATGATTGAAATTAGCATAACAGACACAGGTGTAGGAATATCCAAAAATAATATCACAAAAATATTTAATCCATTTTACACATCAAAATATGAAAATGCAGGGCTTGGCTTATCGATTGTATTAAAAATAATAAACGAACATAATGGCAAAATGGATGTAGATTCAAAAGTAAACGAATTTACAACTTTTAAAGTTCTACTTCCTATAATAAGTAGTTAAATTTTAACAAGAGCCTTAATATAAGCCTCAAATCGGTCATCTGAATCAAATAAAGGAAAGACCATTTGAAAAGGAAAATTCTTTGTTTTTAATTCAGGAAAAAAGATTGATACATCTTCAATTAACAACTGTTGACCATTCCCTGTCTTTAAAGAAGCCAACGCCTTAATAAAAACAATCTTTTCATCTACTGATAAAACATGAGAAAAAAATTTAGTAATAATTTCATGATTCATAGCTTTCTTCTGCACAATACACAATGCCCCATAAATAACATCAAATAACTTATCTTTTAAAATGGGTTTATTCAAATAAGAATGAATGCCTAATTTAAAAATATCTGAAGCACTATCGGGCAAATCAAAAGCCGTATTTACAATAATTTCAGATAAAGGGGAAAGCTCGCGCAGTTCCTCAACAAGTTTAACCCCATCTTTATCTGGTAAAAACAAATCAACTAATATAACAGAATAAAAATTAGACTTAACTTTTTCAACAGCATGCTCCCCCAATGAAACACCATGAACAATAAACTTAGTCGATATCAAATCAGTTAAAAAATTTAAATACATTATCTCATCTTCAACAATTAAAATTGAGTGCTCATTATTAAACCCTAGGGTTTTTTTCCACTTACTAAATTTCACGAGTAATAATTCCAAATTTGTTCCAGAAAAATAAAGATCACTATTTTCAATAATTTCAAGTGCATCATACCCTAAAAGGGGTTGATTAATATTAACAGGCAACTCAATATCTATTTCAGAATCAGAATCAAAAAACTTATCTAAACATGAAACCACATCAAAATAACAATTATCACCAACAGCATAATGATATACCCCTAGTTGGATAGTAGAAGAAACTTCATTAATTGATGACCATTTAGAATAAACAATAATTCTGTGATCATCAGATTTGGACAAAATATATTTAACAATATCACAATAATAATCATCATCCGTTTTAGACGATATTAAAATAATATAATTAAGATTATTTTGTGAGATAAACTTATATAATGCTTGTGCATTAGAAAAAATTATATATGAATATTTACCTTCAGAAACACTAACAAATTGTCCATAATCTTCATTATATGGAGATAATAACAATATACTTCTTTTTATTTTATTTTTCATATGTTCCAATTTAATCCATTTCCCTTGACTATAAGCATTATGAACTATAAAATCATCACACTTAGTTAAGTTTAATATACTTGAATTATATTTTATTACAAGAGAGGCAAACGTGAAAGAAGTTAAAGAAGTAGTATCAATGAGACAGTTATTAGAATGCGGCGTTCATTTTGGACACCAAACAAAAAGATGGAACCCGAAAATGGCAAAATACATCTTTACATCAAGAAACGGTATTCACGTTATCGACCTACAACAATCTGTACAGTTAATAAATCTTGCATATGAATTTATTAAAGAAATTATAGTGAACGATGGAATAATACTTTTTGTAGGAACAAAAAAACAAGCTCAAGATGCTGTAAAAGAAGAATCCGAAAGATGTGAAATGCCTTTTGTAAATCATAGATGGCTAGGCGGAACGTTAACAAATATCTCAACCATACGACAAAGCATAAATAAAATTAAAGATTTTGAAAAATTAAAAGAAGAAGGTAGGATTGAAGCTCTATCCAAAAAAGAACAATCTAAAAAAACAAAGGCCTACTCTAAATTACTATATAACTTAGAAGGCATTAAAGACATGATAAAAACACCTTCAGCAATTTTTATAGTAGATACACAAAAAGAACAGCTTGCGGTAAAAGAAGCTCGAAAATTGAAAATCCCAATTATTGCAATGGTTGATACAAATGCAAACCCAAATGAAATTGACTACCCAATACCAGCAAACGATGATGCAATTAGAGCGGTTAAATTAATTTGTTCAATAATTTCCAATGCAGTGACAGAAGGGAAAGAAGCAAAGCTTGTTAAAAAACAAAAACAAGATTCTCAAAGGGAAAAAGAAGCTAAAGAAAAAATAAGTTCAGAAAAAGAACCACAAAAAACTGAAGTTAAAAAAACTGAAGCTAAAAAAACTGAAGTTAAAAAGCCTGAAGTTAAAAAGCCTGAAGTTAAAAAGCCTGAAGTTAAAAAAACTGAAGTTAAAAAAACTGAAGTTAAAAAAACTGAAGTTAAAAAGCCTGAAGCTAAAAAAACTGAAGTTAAAAAGAGTACCCCTATAAAACCTGGCACAGCTAAAGCAAAACCATCAGCTAAGAAAACTGAAAAAAAAGGGAAATAATTATGGTTATAACAGCAAGTTTAGTAAGCGAGCTTAGACAAAAAACTGGCGTTGGGCTTATGGAATGCAAAAGAGTATTAGTTGAAACAAATGGGGATTTGGAAAAAGCAATAACAAAATTGCGTGAAAAAGGATTAGCAAAAGCAGCTAAAAAATCTGACAGATCTACAAATGAAGGTAAAATATTTTCTAAACTAAACAATAAAACAAATCAAGCCGTTATCTTAGAATTAAACTGCGAGACTGATTTTGTTGCCTCTAATGAAAAATTTAGTAATTGCGGAGATATCTTATGTTCTAATATATTAGAAAACAAAATAAAAGATCTAGAATCATTACAGCAATCAAATATAAATAATGTACCATTTAAAGATTTCCTTTCAAATTACGTGCTAACATTAGGAGAGAATTTAACAGTAAAACGCTTTGAGTACTTAGAAAAAGCATCATACTATTCAACATACATTCATATGAACGGAAAAATAGGGACAATTGTATCTTTTAATTCAGATATAGACCAAGAAATCTCAAAATCAATTGCTATGCATGTCGCAGCCGCAAATCCAACTTATTTAAAACCTGAAAATGTAAAAGCAGACGAAATCGAAAATGAAAAAAGCATTATAAAAAACCAAGCTCTTAAAGAAGGAAAACCCGAACAAATAGTAGACAAAATTGTAAATGGAAGACTCTCAAAATTTTATAAAGAAATTTGTTTAATTGAGCAACCCTTTATAAAAGATGACAAACAATCAATTAAACAGATATTACCCAAAGGATGTCAGATTTCACACTTTAGCAGATTTTCATTAAGCTAGTGCGTGAGTACTTTGAGGAATTAGAAAGCCAACAATTAAATTCATATTCTGTAAAAAGCAAATCATCATTAGGCAGATCATATAAAGAAACAAATTCAATTACAAGAACATGCTTTCAAAGAGATCGCGATAGAGTAATACATTCAAAATCATTTCGACGACTAAAACATAAAACACAAGTATTTGTCGCGACACACTCAGACCATTATAGATCTAGATTAACTCACAGTATAGAAGTTGCGCAAATATCACGGCATTTATGCAGACTATTAAAAATCAACGAAGATCTAGCTGAGTGTATTGCCCTTGCCCATGATTTAGGCCATACCCCATTCGGCCATTATGGGGAAACTACACTTAATGACTTATTAAAATCAGATGGAGGATTTGAGCACAACATCCACAGCCTAAGAATAGTAGAAACAATAGAACAAAAATACCCAAACTTTACAGGATTAAATTTAAGTTTTGAGGTTAAAGAAGGGCTCAAAAAACACTTCACCCCATGGGATAAACCTAGAACATCTTCTACATTTATATCGCTAGAAGCACAAGTAACTAATATTTCTGATGAAATAGCATATAACAATCATGATATAGATGATGGGTTATCATCTGAAATCTTAAATATTGAAAGCTTAATTAAAAATGTAGAAATATTTAAAGAAGCAAATAGAGAAACTAACAAAAAATATTCAGCACTCCAAATACATGAAAAAAAGCACCTAATAAACAGCTTAATTATTTCTAAGCAAGTAGAAAATGTATTTATACAATCTAATAAAAACATTCAGAAATCACATATTACAACAATCGATGATTTACAAAAAATAAATTACCCTCTAATTAATTTTGATAATGAAATGAAAGAAAAAAATACACAATTAAGAGATTATTTATTCGAAAATTTTTATTTAAGTCCAAAAATCAAAAACTTTAATAATAATGGAGGAAATTTAATTAAGAAAGCATTTAAATTTTTAAAAAATAACCCGAAGTTCTTAACAGATTCATTTCTTCGTCTATTTTCTTTAAATTTATATTCCACTAATCAAATAATAGGCTTTTACATAGCAGGAATGACAGACCCCTATACAATAAAATTCTGCAAACACAATAATCTTGCAACAAAAGAAGAAATAAATGCATTTAATCAATAAATATTTAAAAAAAAAACAAAATATTAGAAATTATATAAAGAATATATTCAACTTTAATTTTAGTTTCATTAAAGTTATAATATCTAAATAAAATAAAAGGGAGACAAATATATGGCAACTTTAGAAATCACCGCCAACAACTACGAAGCATTAATGAGCGAACACTCTCAAAAATTAATTATTATAGATTTTTGGGCAGACTGGTGTGCCCCATGTAAAATGCTAGCGCCCACTTTAGAATCATTAAGTAAAAAACATAAGGAAACTACAACAATATTTAAACTAAACACTGAAGAGAATATGCAATTAGCTCAAAATCATCAAATCACCTCTATTCCGTGTTGTATCCTTTTCAAAAACAACAAAGAAGTACATAGAATAATTGGACATAAATCTGAAGATGCCTTTGAAGCAGAGATGTCACAGTACTTATAAAAATGTCAACTAACCTAGTAATCAAGGTTTTTTTTTAGTTATATTAAATTTAACACCTAATATAATTGCTACTACAAACACACATTTCAATTTTATAACTAAATTAAGTTATCCATTTTTAAAAATTCAATTTCCACAAAGCTCCATAGACAGCATTGTTGAAATTGACTTATGTAAAATTGAATCTAATAAAAAACCAACAAAGTGGCCAAGTAAAATACCATTCTTAGTCGGTATAAACTTAACAAACAAAAAAGCATTTTATTATAAATTTAATTTACTTGGATTCTCAGAACTAATAGAGATTAAAAGCACAGACACCCCGATTGATATTGCGACATCTCAAACAGGTGAAATTTTCATTTTATATAAACACCGTTTAGATTTTTATCAGTACAACTTTGAGAAAAATTCACTTAAAAAGAATAAGTCAACACACCTTAAAAAAGGATTGAAATTAAGTTCTAATCATAAAAGCTTATTAGGTATTATTGATAATAATTCAATATTAATATACAAATTCAAAAAACAATCACTTAGCTACCTAAGCCACTTATCTAAAAAAATAAATGCTATTATAAAAGATGAACTTCTAGTTAATATAAATATATCCACTAATAAGACAATAACGATTGTAACCAAAAAAAATATCTACTTCATTTCAGAAAAAGGGAAATTAAATACAAAAATAAACAATACAAAAAATATAAATTTAATCGATTCTACAGAATTTTCAGATATTATAATCGGTTCAAAACAATCAAAACTCTTGTATAAATACACCCAAGATGGAACCGAATTATTTAATCACCATTTCAACGAATTAAACACCCCTCCCATTAATTTTAATATATATAAACCCTATGGAGATTTTATAATATTCAACCTAAATGAAGGTGCCTACTATTCAATGAGAACATCAATAAGAATTAATTCCTGTGCAGAAAAAATCATGAAGAATGTTTTATCTATCTCATGCAATATAAACTTAACATTTCCTTCAGCAATAGAATCAACAATAACAAACACACAAAACAAAACATTTAACTTAAAACCCCATAAATTAAAATCTGGAAATCATACTATATTATGGAAAAACATCCCTCTAGACTATAAAAATAGCTCTATTGAATTTTTAACCAAAGGATTATATTCTAATCAAAATATCATTAAAAAAACATACAAATTAAATGTCAAAAAATAAAAAACTATATAAAATTGGTGATATAACAAAAAAACTAAATATTACACCAAGAACAATACGATATTATGATCAACTTGGACTCCTGCCTAATATCAAAAGAAGTGATGGCGATACCCGTCTATTTGACAGCTCAGATATTTCCTTAATTGAAAAGACAAGACAATACCAAAAAAACAACTTACTCCCACTATTTGAAATAAAATCAAAATTATTCCCAACACTTTTAACTAAATACAAAGTATGTTTATTAACAGATACCCTTTCTCAAAAAAAATATAATTTACCTAAAACAACAAATTTAAATATTGAGAATTTAAATTCCATCTCCTCATTCAATAAAACATTAAATGAACTTTTAAATCGAAATTCAAAAAACACAATTTTTATATATTTTTATGACACAGAACATAAAGCTTTTTTTGAAAAAATATCTTCCAGCATAAACCCAAATCAAAAAATCAAATTCTACCCTATTTTAAAACATGGATTTTCAACTCACATGATTATAAATTATATTATAAAAAACACAAATATAATAACTACTCTTGAAGAACTAGATTTGTTAATAGCACAATTAATTAACCTGAGTTTTAATATAGGAATTCTAGATACTATAAACCACTTTTTCCCAAATCCGCCTAAAAAATCTTCTGAAATAACAAATAAAATCTCTTCATTCCGCCCAATTTTTTTTAGCACAAACAATTTCATAGAAATAAAAAGCCACAATCCAAACGAAACCAGTTTAATCTCTATACTTATTGAAGAATTCGAAATAGAATTATTAAAACAAAAACGCTATATTAAACAAGTAGAAATTTTTTCATTGAATAATATAGAATTAGCAAAAGAAACAAAAGAAAAATTAGAAAAAAAACATAGCAAAATAAAAACAAAAATCACCGAATGCTCTAAATGGCCTTTTAATGGGGAAAAAGGAATTATTATAACATTAATATAAAAGGAGATAATAATGGATAAAGTAATGATAATTATGGGGTCTAAATCAGATATGGATATAATGAAAAAGGCACAAGATTTTTTTAATGAATATTCTGTAGAATCAAAAATAATTGTAGCCTCAGCACATAGGAATCCGGAAAGAGTACACGAAATAGCAAAAGAGGTTGAACAATCATATGACGTTGTAATAGCCGGAGCCGGAATGGCAGCTCACCTAGCAGGAGTAATGGCATCCTTAGTAACAAAACCGGTAATTGGGGTTCCTATAAATGCCTCCTTAAACGGTCTAGATTCATTATTATCTGTTTCACAAATGCCGCCTGGAATACCAGTTGCTACAGTTGCAATTAATGGAGCCAAAAATGCAGCTATTTTAGCATTAGAAATACTTGCGTTAAAAAGCAATAAACACAAAGAGTCCTTAATTAAATTTAGAAAAACATTTAATTAAACATGACTATCCTTGATTTAACAATACTTTCATTTTTAGGATACAATATCTTTTCAGGTTTAAGACAAGGTGCAATAAAAATGATGAGCGGTTTAATCGGAATAGGCGTTGGAACAATCTTATCAAAGCCAATATACAATGTATTGTTTTTTCCAATGAGTAAGACATTTCCAATTCTAAATCAATATCCTTTAATCTTTTACAGCATTTGTTTTATTAGCATTTTAATTTCCTGCCATATTATTGCAATAGCTTTACATAAATTCGTAAACATTACAGGTTTAGGTGTATTTAATACATTTTTTGGGGTTGCACTAGGCTTTATTAGAGGCGGGATTTTATGCCTTTT
>CAXBWG010000021.1:0-12883 GCA_963979105.1 uncultured bacterium
CTCTGGTAAATTAAGACAATAATTTGTAAATACAAATTCTCGTAACACACTTGTTTTAAATACAAAGTCCACACATATCGAAGACATCTTTACTACAATTTTATCTTCTAAATCAATATTTAAAGACTGTATTATAGTATCAAGATTACATAACAGAGAACTAGAATTTAGCCGAAAACTTACCCGAGACACTTCCTTTTTTCCTAGAATAGGAACACAGTATTCTAAAATTTCTATACATATTGCCACTAATTTTAAATACGAAGAATCTAATCGTTGAACGTTTATTTTAGTGTAACTATTTTTTAATAAGTATAATTGGTTTGTTAGCTCTGTTATTGACTCTTTTTTTGCAACAACTTCATTTTTTGTAAACATTGCAAATCTAGCCATAAATTTTTTTGACTCAGACATAACTAATATCCTTTTTTCTTTTTTTAATATATAACTATTGAAAGACTTTAATTAAGTACCCTTATTTAAACACTCTTAAACATTTTTAATTTTTATTATTTAAATAATACTCTTTTGCAAATAAAATTTACTAATTTTCGGTAAATAAAAAAAGGCAGTATTTGCCGTATTGTTAATCGAATTCGCGCGTTTGCTCCTATAACATATCTAAATTTAGGTCGTTTTTTATGTATAATACAATGACAAAGCTGCGCAACATCTTTTGGGTCTTTTAATGCGTGTTCCAGTTTTGATTTTAACTTGGTAAATGCACGTTGAGAAAACGCCTTATATTTACTTTTAGGGTTTTTTATTTGTTTTGCAATCACTAAATTATCTGTGAAAATCTTGGTTCGATATGGACCTGGCTCTACTAACACAACATCTATATTAAACGGTTTTAATTCAAATAAAAGTGCCTCACTAAAGCCTTCTACTGCCCACTTAGAGGCATTATAAATAGAAATTGTAGGCGAGCTTAATCTACCTGCTATAGAACTCATGTTAATTATTTTTGCTTTTTCAGCTAAATGTAGCAACGGCAACGCTTGCTTAGTAACACGCATAAGCCCTACTACATTTGTATTAATAACACTCTGAGCTTGTTCTATTGAGCAATCTTCAAAAAAGCCACCTAATGCAATTCCTGCATTATTAATTACACAATCAAGCTTTGTATAATTTGATTTTATATAATCCATTAATTTTTCGATATCTGAGTTCGAGGTTACATCGCAATATTGAATATCTATTTCAAGCTCTAACTTAATACTTTTATCTAACAGAAAATTATAACTTTCCTCATTTCGCACTGTTGCAATTACATAACACGTTGTTGAACACTCTAGCGCTAGCTCAAGCCCAATGCCAGATGAACAGCCCGTAATTAACACAACTTTTTTCATAGCTATAATGGTAGCTGATTTTATTGATTCTAGTAATAATTGAAAATTTGTTATTTAACTATAATTTCATTACACTTAAATTATGGGCTACATAGACAATGGTAAGTGGATTGATAAATGGTATGACACTAAAAAATCTAAAGGTGCATTTAAACGAGAAAGTAGTCAATTTAGACATAGTATTTCAACAACTCACCCTCAGTTTAAACCAGAAAAAAACAGATACCATTTATATGTAAGCCACGCATGCCCATGGGCTCATAGAACACTTATATTTAGAAAGTTAAAACAGCTTGAAAACATTATTTCTGTTTCGGTTGTTCACCCATTAATGAAAGAGAATGGATGGGCATTTTCTAAAGATTACCCGGATCATTTATTTAACTTCCCTTATTTATATCGAATTTATTCATTAGCAAAAAAAGAGTATGTTGGTAGAGTTACGGTTCCTATTTTATTTGATAAAAAAACAAATCAAATTGTAAATAATGAATCTGCAGAAATTATACGTATTTTTAATTCAGAGTTTAATGTACTAACAGCAAACAAACTAGATTTTTATCCGGATCATCTACGAGATAAAATTAACGATATTAACGATATAATTTATCATAATGTTAATAATGGCGTTTATAAATGTGGGTTTTCAACCGATCAAAACATATATGAAATAGCTCTAAAAAATCTTTTTGATTGCCTTGATAGTCTTGAAAAGAGACTCTCTAACACTCTTTACTTAGTAGGCAACCAACTCACAGAAGCTGATTGGCGCTTATTTACAACCTTAATTCGATTTGATTCGGTTTATGTTGGGCATTTTAAATGTAATTTAAAACAAATTAGACAGTATCCTAATTTATATAAGTATCTTAAACGTCTTGTAAATTATCCGGGAATTAAAGACACTATTTTTATGGATGATATAAAATCGCATTATTATGAAAGTCATGACATGATTAATCCTACAGGTATTGTTCCTGTTGGGCCCGAATTAGATTTTTAACCCGAATAATGAGTTTTAAAAAGTAATATTATTTTTTTTTAATAAATTCAATCAACTCTAAATAGTTAGTTAGATAAATACGGATTTTCAAATACAGGTGAATACTGCAAGGGCTCACCTACTTGCCACCACTTATTTTCTTTTCGCAATTGACTAGGCGTACTAAAGGTATAATTTCGTAAAACAAAAACTAAATATTTAGGTGGCCTCTCAAAAGGAACTTTAGCAAATAACTTATTTACAGCGTTTTTATTTTGAAATAATCGATCTGCTAAATTTAATATCCAAGAATTTGGGTTATAGGCCCTTAAAGATACAAACCAACATTGCCAATCTAGTCGTGGTTGATGCGGCATTACCCATTTAGGTTTATCTGTTGATTTATTAGGTTTATATTTAAACTCATATGTTTTCCAGTTTTGTTTATCCTGACTTGCCCATATTTCTAGCTCATTTCTAACAGTCGTCATGCTTGCAAACAAACCATAAGTACTGGCAATATGAAACCCCTGAAGCTTAGTAAGCAAAGATGACATAACAGGAACTCGTACAAACCGAACTAATTCTGTGCTTACAGCAATAATCAAAATAAAGCTTAGTATCGCTACTCTAAATCGGGTCCCATTGTAATAAAACATTTTAGCTATGGGCTTATTGGCAACTGGCAAGATAGAATCATTAAAGCATAAACAAGCAACAATTATAGTTAATAAATTAAAAAAACAATAATTTCCTGTAAGCATAATAATTATCATTAACCCAATAATGCTTAATGCTGCAAATTTTCGTATTTTATATGCTGCAAATAATAAAAAAGGAACCACTAGCTCTATAACAAACATTATAATTACACATAGCTTATCTAATATAGAAGGCAATAAATTTGCAACCCAACTTAGCATATGAGGTAATGGTTGTGTAAAATAATGAACATTTAAAGCCGTTAACTTTGCCCATAACGGATCAGCTGATAAAAGTTTTACTAAGCCAGAAAAAAATAGTAATCGAAAACAACACACCCGTGCTAACAAAATAAACAACTTAGGAGGACAATAACTACTAGTAGCCGTCCATTTAATGCAAGTAGGCATGGCAATGGCTGAAAAAAACGCTACTTCTAATAATAAAACATCCCACTGAAAACTCATAAATACAGATCCTAAATTTACAAACGACACATAGCTCATCCAACAAATAACGGTAGAAATAAGTGGCAAAAACCCCAAAATTAAACTTAAAGACGCCCCCATTGCCAAAGCTAGCATCGCCCATAAATAACTATCTGCTGAGGTCATAAAAAAATGAGGTAACTTAATCCAATCTATTGTTTGATTCACATAGTTTAACGTAGAGTTTATAGGCAGTATCCCCTCGCTTGAATATAGCCCATTAAATTGAACAGCTAACGATAAAAATGCAATAAAAAAGATAGCCCCTAATGCTTTTGAAAAATAAAAAAACAATTTCCGATGCGTTGTTGCCGGTTGGCTAAGCCCTTTTAAATAGACCAAAGCATGCTGAAAATATTTAGCGATATACGTTTTAAATCTTACTATAACAGACATAATTAATTACTATTATATATGGAACTCTTACGAAAGTAGACTTAAATCGATTACGTTTAAATAGTTGAAATTTCCCAAGAACCCAAAATAGGTAATAATATTTTTTTGTCGTATAATAAACTTGTTTTAATTTTAAACGCGTTTATCTCAACCTCTTTTTTTACCAATGCCTGTGAGCTTGTTTTTTTTATGCGATTATTTTTCACATTTAATTTAGTAGACCTACCTACGCTTTCTTTCGAATTGGAATGAAATATTAGAGTCGTTTTAACGCCTTCAAATTCTACAATAATATGTTTTAGAACGCCCTTTTTTTTAGGATGCCAAACAGGATCTAAACTTAATTTTTTACCTTTAAATGTTCCTATAATTTCTTCGCATTTTTTTCCTCTTAAATAATATTTTACCTTTCCTATAGATTTTTTGTTTTGTTTTATTGATACACAATAAATAGACGAATCATAAATTAAATTATATGTTGTTAATAGTTTATGTTGCTCAGAAAAAAAGCTTAGCTCAACATGAATATGTTTAGATGTAAATTTACTATTAGTATCTAGCTTTAATTTAGCATAAGAAATTTTATTTTTGTTATAATGCAAAAGCTCTATAATAACTAGCGCCTCTGCTAAACTTAAACTTTTATAAGATCTATGAATAGGGGGTTCATATACATTAGCAGACAAAAGATTTTCATATATTTTAAGTACTTGTTGTGCTAAATCATGATCGTTTATTACTTTATAGGGGTTAAATTCAGAAATAAAGGCTGAAATATCGGCATCTTCAAACACAGATTGCGAAGACTCTGGATCTTCTTCTATTGGGGCAGGATTTGTAAATTGTTTTACATAAGACACATTAAAATCTTGGATTTTCATACTGTTATAAATGTAGCATTCTTTTTTGTCTTACGTAACGAAATTACATTAGCTTAGGTTTATTTTTTTTATTTTTTACACATAACCCTTATATGAAAGCTAAAAACTCATATTACGATAAATTAATAACAATGTATTTACGAGCACCTATAAATAAATCGTCTAATCCCTCGTTACACATTACACAAGGAAAATCAAAGCTTACAATAGACATAAAAAAAGAACACTTTCACTCTGCACACTATGTACATGGCGCGATTATTTTTAAATTATTAGATGATAGCGCCTATTTTGCAGCACAATCAATAGAACACAATTTCTTTGTTGTAACATCTTCATTTACCACATATTTTATTCGGCCTGTTAATAATGGGTCTCTAACAGCTAAAGGAAACATAATCTCTCAAACAAAGTCCCGAATTATTGCAGAAAGTGTGGTTACAGATAACAACAATAAACTTGTTGCACATGGCTCTGGCACTTTTGCCTGTAGTAGATCTAAATTAGACGATATTTTATAAAACAATTTATTGAAATCTTGCAATTAAGCCAATAGACCCAACTACAGTTAAAACGCCCATTAACGCAGAAAATGTTATCGATTCACCAAAAAATAAAAATCCCGAAATATACATTAATGCAATTGTAATGATTCCCATTGATGAACTAACTGATGCATAACAATATTTATAGCCCTTTGTAAACAAATATTGAGCACTAGTGCTTAATAGCCCAACTAATCCTATCCACTTTAAGCTTGAGAAGCTTAATAAATGAATTTGAGCAAATGGAAGTGCAAATACACACCCTAAAAAACAAAACACAAACACAATTGTTGTAGAACTAAAATATTGTCTACATTTTTTTAAAGATAATATTACTCCTATATTAAATACTGATCCGGCAACCCCAAACCAGGCCCCTTTTGTTAACGGAGCTAAATCTGGTCTTAAAATTAAAAATAATCCTGCAAAGGCAAAAAAAAGCGCGCTAACAGATATAATATGTGGTCGTTCATGATACACATATCGCGCAATAATAGAGGCCCAAATAACCGAGCAATAAAAAATCAATGTTACTTGTCCTGCATCGCCATATTTATAACCCAAAAACACACAGACCATTGCACAAAACCCAAATAGAGCTCGTATTAGCATAAAATGATTGAATTCTTTCTTAAATACAGGTCTCTTTAATACAATTGGAGCCAAAATTAACGTTCCTAAAAAAAATCGAAATAACATTAATTGTAATACTGTATAAAATTGAGTTAAATATTTAATTACAGAAAAGTTTACAGCAAATATAGCCTGAGCGATTAAAAGTAAGCTTATTCCTAATACCTGATTTTTTGTTAATTTTGAAGACATAAGAAGCCAAATTAACATGAATGAATTTAATTACCAATACAGTATCTTGTTATTAACAAATACTACAACAAGACTTAGTTTGAGCATTTTGTTTTAATTCTAACACTGTATAGTTTTCATGACCTAAATCAGTTTGCCAGTTTTTATATATTTTAATTAAATTTTTTATCATGTCTGCGACACTATTTTTTTTATTAAAAAACATCGTAACTCCAACTAATAAGGTTTTTATAAACTGCTTTTTTTTCTCATCTTGAATACTATCTAGTTGGGTTTCTAATTCTTTTAGCATTTGTTTTATAATTATTAATTTTTTAGTATTTTCTTTAGAATCAAATGCAGGGGTAACTAACTCCTGCTTGGTTACAGCCGCTAAATAATTTTTAGGCATTAAATTACTTTCAATAATCGATCGTGCTACATCGGTTAAACTCATACCTACCTTAACAGGTATTTCAAACGTATCTTTACTAAGGCCTAAAAGCATTCTTTTAAAACAACTCAATTGTAATGTACTTGGATTTAACGACTGATACCCTCTTTTAATAAGAATATCAAACAAATCAGAATTATATGACTTAAAAACCATACTTAAAGGTGTGGTTTGCTCTAGATCTCCGTGTTCATCAAGTGGTGATAATAAAATATCATTTTGAGAATACATTAAAATTTCTTTTATAAATAGCGTTGCTTTTTGCCTATCAGAATCTCTACAAACTTGCATTAATACAGAGTCGTTTCCTAGAATATAATTAGGGTTTGCTGTTATTGCTGAATTTAATTTTACGCTTAACAAGGTGCTAAACAATTCTAATTGAGACTCATAAAATGCTTGAGCTAACAAGGTTGCTAATTCCTTTTTAATCAAATCTGGCTCAACGTGTTTACATATATCATTTAAAATACCCGATAGGTTATCTAATTTTAATACATCATGTTGCGCAAACTCTGTAATTATTTTTTTTAAATAAACAAATGGATTATTACATTTAAGAATTACTTTTTTAAGCTGATCAACTGTTAAAAAAGAACTAAGTTGATCTGCTGTTAACAAAAACTGTGAGTCTTCTTTAATAACATCATATACAACATCAAATGACTTATGAATCAAACTTAGTTCAACTATTTTCATATACTGATCTGGGTCTATCAACGCTTTAAACTGATGTAGCTGGTTAGGTGCATTCACCACTATATTTAATATTAATTGTTTAAGCTTCTGTTTATCTTCTTGCGATAACTGCTTCGGCAGCTCGCTTGTACTAACAGTAATATTGGCTAAATCAAATACGCAATCATAAGCACATTGCTGAAAAGGATCTAAAATAAAAGGAGGATTTAACTGTAAAATCTCTTCTGGTTTTAAATAATTAAAAAAATACTTATAGTCCTCATTTAAACTAAGCTGTAAATTACGTTCTAACAAATCCTTTAAAATATCTATTCTGGTATTATCTTCGTTAAACGTTTCTTTTGAAAACAAATATTTTGCTATCAAATGTAACAGTGTATCTTGTTGTTTATTTGGTTTAGATAAATACGTATTTAATGGGCCTAAAAGAGCGTCATTTTGCTTATATGTTTCACAAAACACAGTTAAACTTTGACGTGTTTGATCTGAAATTTTTCCTTGGACAAATTGATGAAATAAATAATTTCCATTTTTATCCTTATGCTCGAATATGTCTGTAAACTTATCAAGACAAAGCTCTATTACCTTTTCAAGTAAGCTTATATGATTTCCTTGAGCTAAATAGTCGAAACAAGTTTGTCCTAACAAATCTTCGTGCATTAAATTTGATGGTTCTGAATGATTAATAAAATAATCAATTAGCTCTTCTAACTTTATTGTATCACTCTCGATTGTTGTATTTAAAATTTGAAGTGCCAAAATTAAGGGTGTTCGATTAAACTTGTCGGGTTTAAAAACGACTTTCTCTTTAAGTTTTATATCACTAGAATCAATTTGAGTTAGCGAATCGCGAGCTGAATCTTCTGCGATAGCTTGACATACATATTCTATTTCTTGGACATCTTTTTCTGATGCGTCTACAACTTGTTCATGCCAACAACTTGAGCCTTCAGTAAGAAATCTATTTTCTGATTGGCTTTCTGCAATAGCTTCGGTTAATGTTTTTGATAAATTATAGGTTTGTTTTAACTCTTTTAATGATTTTTGAATATCTCTATTTATTTCATAATCTGTACATTTTAATACTTTTCTTAAAACAACAAACTGAGTTTCGGGATCGATTTTTACTAAAAGTTTTTTTAATACATTTTCATACATATCTTTTTTTTCATTTACGGAACTTAAATTTAATAATACTTTCCCTACTGAAAATGCTAATGCAACATGACTGATAGACGCACTTTTTTCTATCGTTTTTTCAGTTAATTTTAACACTAATTTTTTTGCCTCTTCTTTGGTTTCGGCTGAGGCTTTTAGATCTAAAACTGTGTCAGTTAACATGACACAATTAAAAATAAATTGGTGCCTACTTAAGTTGAAATCAATAGACATATAATCTATTAATGAAATAAATTTTTGTGCTAACTGTATGGCATCTAGGCTAAGTCCCACTATATTTTTATCGGCTATGTCTTGAGCAATTTTAGATCCAAACTCAATAGACTGTGCCGTTTGTTCAAGCTGATCTTGCTTGTTTGCAACTTGCTTTTGACACTGTACATGTGCTAATAAAGATTTTGAAACATGAGTATAATAACTACAGGTGGGTGAACTTGCCCATTTTAGCCCATCATCACATAAGTTTATAGTCGTTTTAATGACATTAAACTGCTCTTGTGTAATAGCAATTGATTTAGATTCTTTTTGTTGCTTAACAAGTAGTAGTAATACTACATTAAATGCATCTAATAAATAAAATGAATCTACAGGTGCCATATTAGAATTACTAAAATAGTTTTGAATGCTTTTACAAAAAGGCTCTAAAAATGAAATTGCATGACTATTTCGTTTATACATTTTCTTACTAATTGATTTTATTTGTTTTGTATACTTATGAGTATCAAAAGCAGTAAAATCGCCACAAAAATCTTTTGCAAATTTTGCATCTAATTCTGCTAACAATTTTAGAGCGATCTCTAGCGGATTTTTAGTTTGTTTTGATAGTTGTTTATAAATCATCGTTTAACATTTTTTCCTTGCGTAATACCTTTCTAAACTCTCTTTAAAGCTGATGTTTTTTAAAAAAACCTACACTTAAAATGAGACTTTAACTGTATTAAGTTTAAATAAGAGACTAACGTCGATATTAACATAAATTTTCCCAATTATTTTCTTTAAAATATACATAAGTATATTTAATTTTAGTCGAAATTGTAAATAGGTATGATGTTAAATTTTGTGGAGAGTCTAGATTGATCATGATAATCTATGCGTATGTCTTTCAAAAAATTCGTGCTTACAAGCAGTGTTATTATTGCGACTGTAATCATAACTTTTGTACTTAAAACAAGATCGGGTTATGATTATGCTATGTCAAATCAGTTATCTAAAGAAAGTAGCCCGTATTTATTACAGCACAAAGACAATCCTGTGAATTGGTATGCTTACAATGACGACGCATTTGAGTTAGCAAAAAAATTAGATCGGCCCATTTTTTTATCGATTGGTTACTCAACATGTCATTGGTGTCATGTTATGGAACACGAATCATTCGAAGATACCGAGGTTGCTAAGCTTATGAACGACACATTTGTAAATATTAAAGTCGACCGTGAAGAACGCCCAGATGTAGACCATTTATACATGAGCATTTGCCAAATGTTAACAGGGTCTGGAGGTTGGCCATTAACCATAATTATGACGCCAGACAAACGACCTTTTTTTGCAGGTACTTATTTTCCAAAATCCTCACAGGCAAATAGGCCCGGAATGTTAGACCTTATTCCGTCTATTGATGATGCATGGACTAATAAACGCGAAGAAGTTTTACAATCTGCGCAAAAGATTGTTGCAGGCATTGTTCAATACGGACAAAATATTACTCCCACAGCAACCTCCACTACTCTATTTGAAGACACATTTACACAATTTAGTACTCAATTTGATACTACTTATAAAGGATTAAAAAATAGTCCAAAATTTCCAATGCCTCATACTTACATGTTTTTAATTGATTATTACAAAAAAACAGGCGAAAAACAGGCCCTTACTATGCTTAATGAAACCTTACATGCGATGTATTTTTCTGGATTATATGATCACCTAGGAAAAGGGTTTCATAGATATAGCACAGATGAGAAATGGCATTTGCCTCACTTTGAAAAAATGCTTTATGACCAGGCGTTACTTTTATCTTTATATTCTAGAGCTTATCAATTAGAACAAAACGAGACCTACAAAGAAATAATTCAAGAAATTATAGATTATGTAAGTACCGATTTACGACATGCTAAAGGTGGATTTTTCTCGGCTGAAGATGCCGATTCAGAAGGTAGAGAAGGTGCGTTTTATGTGTGGGAAATGCACGAACTAGAAGAGCTGTTAACCCAAGATGAACTTAAACTTGCAACTCAGTTTTATGCATTAAAAAAAGAAGGTAATTTTTTAGATGAATCAACACGCCAATTAACAGGTGAAAATATTTTAGATCCGGTTCAATCGTTTAGCCAATTTGCTAAGCAAAATAATTTAGAAATAAATGCCTTTAAAACAGAGTTAGCTAAACTCCAACAAAAGTTATTAACCCATCGCAAAACAAGAGTTCGCCCAGGACTAGATGATAAAATTTTAGTAGATTGGCATGGACTTATGATTGCAGGATTAGCAGATGCTTATAAATTTAGTTCTAACCAACAAGCAAAAGACTTAGCAATAAATGCCTACACCTTTATTAAAAAATATGGATTTGTTGAAAATAAACTAATTCATAGAATTAAAGATGAAACTGCAGGAATTGCTGCAACGTCGTTTGATTATCAGTTTTTATGTTATGGATTAATTAAATTATTTGAAGCAACAGCAGATGAAACCTATTTAATAGATGCACTTAACTTGTTTAATACCTCTAAAGAATTGTTTTTTGACGATAAAGCTGGTGCGTTTGTAATATCTAATGCAGACGATTTAATTTATCATCAGAAAGATAGTTATGATGGCGCTATTCCTGCAAGTAATTCTGTTGCTTATTTTAATGCATTAAAACTTAGCCAGTACACACATAACGCAGAGTTATTTATAGTTGCAAAAAAATTAGCTGATTTTGTTAGTGAATCTCTAAACAACTACCCACTTGGATATACCTTTTGGTTACAAGGATCTTATTTATTAGAAAGTAGTCTTCCAACATTAGTAAGTACTTTAAAAATTACTAATTCACAACGTAACCAATTAATTAAATTAAATCCAAATTTAGTTATTCAAGATTTAACCGAAACACCAAAACTTGCAAAACTAATTACTCAAAACGGATTTCAAACAGATATTAAAGGGTATTATTACTGTACAGATTTTACCTGTCTTGCACCAACTTCAGACTTTGAGCAATTAATTAACCAAATCAAATAAACCACAAAGGTGTCAGAGTCTTATGTCAGAGACAAAGGTGTCGGAGTCTTAGGTGAACCTCAAAGGTGTCGGAGGCTTATGTGTAAAAGGTGCCAGAGTAGAAGTAAAAAAAGGATTAGTAATAATTAAATAATAGAAAATTTTAGAATCTTAGTTTTATTATTTTAAATAAACAATAATTGAAGATAAAGGTGTCGGAGTAGAAGTAAAAAAAGCTCAAAGGAACCTCAAAGGTGTCGGAGTCTTATGCGTAAAAGGTGTCGGAGTAGAAGTAAAAAAAGGATTAGTAATAATTAAATAATAGAAAATTTATCTATTCAATATTTAACAGCCCCCCCCTCTTACAAAAAAAATTGATCAAAATACATTCAAAAAAATATTCAAAGATTTTATTACTCTACAGATTTTATCTGTCTTATACCGACTTCAGAATTTGAGTAATTAATTAAACAAATGAAATTGTTAATTTAGTATATAAACATTTCAAACAAACTCGTTTTTAAATCTACTTTTTTTTAAAACGATGCAAATTACAATTTAGTTAAAAAAAGTCTATATTCATTCAACATTAGTTAATTATAAAAACCTAATTTTTTATATTATTTTTATAAAACTTCTTTTTACTCTGGCACCTTTTACGCATAAGACTCCGACACCTTTATATGATACACTTGTGCTTATGCAAGACGAACCGAAATGTGTGGCTAAATTAGCTAGAAATGTAAAATGTGAGCCTGGAACTTATTATTATTGTACCTGTGGGCATAGCGATGATGGTGTTTTTTGTGATGGGTCACATAAAGGTACTTCGTTTTTACCAAAAAAGTTTAAAGTGTTTGAAACTACTGTGATATCTGCTTGTTTATGTAAACAAAGTAAAAGTGCGCCTTATTGTGATGGGGCGCATCAGTATATTAAGCGTGGGTATTTTTTTGATAGTAAATAGAGGTTGAGTTTTAAGGGGGGTGCTATCGCCCCTCTTTTACCCCCTGATTTACTTTTTTTGGTGAAAAAAAGTAACAAAAATCACTTTTTTTATTTTATCGTGACACGTAATGATGTACCAATCATCCATGTAATTAGGCTTGTGCAGCGCTCAGAACTCGCTTCGATCAGACAGCTGAGCACTGAACTAACCTATTTACTTGGATTCATGGGGCATCATTACTA
>CAXBWG010000022.1:0-12757 GCA_963979105.1 uncultured bacterium
CTTATTAAAGCTAAATTAGTAAATTTAATTAAACGTCGATTAAAAAAGAGTGTTAATTCAGATAAACAAATTGCATATGATTTAATTCGTATTTATTTAGGTATAGTTTTATTTCTTAAATGAAGAGTTTATTGCAAATCCAATGGAGGTGTCTGAGTTAATGCAAGGAAGTCAGCTTCAATTTGTTCCAATGATTATGATTCATTATATTGCACTATCACATTTAGTTGGGGGTGTTTTACTGGTTATTGGATTATTAACTCGTATTGCTGCGTTAGTTCAGATTCCAATATTAACTGGGGCTGTTTTTTTGGTTCATTTAAGTGCAAATGTGTCTTCTGTTCAGCATAATTTTGAGTATGCATTATTAATTTTATTTTTGTTGATTATTTATGCTATTTTAGGTGCAGGTAAATATTCTGTTGATGTGCAAGTAATGCAAAAAAAATAAGTATACTTTTTGGTTATAGTGATAACTTTTTTTTGATTTCTTTAGCTAATTTAATATTAATTCCTTTAATAGTTGTTAATGTCTCTATCGATGCAAATTTAATTTGATCTAAAGAATCAAAATGACTATAGAGTGCTTTTAGTTTTTGTTTTCCTATTCCATTAATTGTTTCTAATAAACTTCTTTGACCAATTTTATGGCGTTTTTGACGTTGAAAACTCACAGCAAACCGATGAGATTCATCTCTAATTTGTTGGCATAAATGTAGAAAAGGTGTATTTTTGGGGAATCTTAAAGGTGTAGATAGTCCTAGTTTGTAAATTTCTTCATGCTTTTTAGCTAACGAAATAATATCTATTTTTGATTCTAAATTAAGCTTTTGTAATGCTTGATAGGCAAAGTTTAATTGTGCAATCCCGCCATCAATAAGTAATAGGTTTGGTAGGTCTTCTGAATTTTTTATGCATAATAAAAGTCGTCTATATACTACTTCTTTCATAGATAAGGGATCGTTACTTTTTGATGTCACTGATTTGATATTAAATTTTCTATATAAATGTTTTGCGGATGTTCCATTAATAAAACAAACAGCGGAAGCTACAATATTGGTGCTTTGTAAATGAGATATGTCACACCCAATTATTTTTTTTGGATACTGAGTTAATTTTAATTGTTTTTGTAGATGTATAAGTGGATTTTGAATTTGATTTTGTTTAAGTAGAGTTTGTGAAATTCGGGAGGCGCTAATAGATGTTTGTTCTATGCAGCTTGTGAGTAATTCTTTTTTCAATCCACGTTGAGGGGTTTCAATAGTTGTTTTTAGGCCGGCATCTAAGCAAATTGATCTAATTGGTTGGTATAGTTCTTTAGTGCATAATAGTGTGTCATTTTTAATGCTGTAATTAGAAATGTAGCTTAAATAGGTTTGTTCAATAAAGTTATTTGGTGATTTTGTTGAACCTGAATCATCATAAAATCCGTGTTGAGATAGAAGTTTTCCTTCAATCATTTCTTGTACTAAAATATAATAAATTGATTCTTTTTTAATTAATGACCAAATTTGAAAATTTTCATCTGAGTTAATCGCTACTCTTTGTGCTTCTATTAAGTGCTCAAGCTGTATAAGCCGATCTCTAGTAATTGCTGCTTTCTCAAATTTAAGGTTTTCTGAATAAACTTTCATTTGTTGTTTTAATAATGATATTAATTTTTTATTTTTCCCTTTTAGTAATAAATGAAGCTGTTCAATAAGATTGTCATAATCTTTTTTTACATGTTTATAAATACAAGGTCCAATACATTTTCCAATATCAAGGAGCATGCATTTTGGTTGGTTTTTCTCTAATGTAATATCTAGTTTGCAGTCTCGTATAGGAAAGAGGCTATATAGTGTTTTTTTTAATGCTCTAGAAGACCCCATCGAAGGATATGGGCCATAGTATGTGGCCTTATCATTTTGTTTATTTCTTGTAATTATTATTCTTGGAAATGGGTCGTTGGTAGTTATTTTTATATAGGGAAATGTTTTATCATCTTTGAGTAAAATATTGTATTTTGGTTTTATAGATTTTATAAGTTGGTTTTCTAAAATAAATGCTTCTTTTTCGTTTTGTGTTTCAATAATTTCGATATGATTAATGTAACGAATCATAATTTGAGTTTTATAATCGTGTTTTTTATTTTGAAAATAACTTTTTATACGATTTTTTAAATTTTTTGCTTTCCCAATATAAATAATGGTATCGGTTTTGTTTTTCATTTTATAAATACCAGGCGTTGGTGGAAGTTCTTTTAAATTGCTTGGATAATATATCATAGTTAAATTTTATTCTTAATTTAGTTTTCTTGTAAGATTTAATGTATGTTTCTGTGAACGTCTACATGCTCAATAGCGGCTTTGTATTGGGTATATAGTGTGTCTATACATGTCTCTACTGTTTCAATGGTGTGTATTGAACTTACGCCTTGGCCTGCACTCCAGAGATCTTTCCACTTTTTTATTTTTTTCATTTTCCAATGTTTATAATAAAGCCATAATTTGTTTGGCTTTTTTTGTGAATGAGAGGCGACTTTATTTGGGTTTATGCCCATTTTTTCTATGCTTTTTTTTAAAAAATTTGCGCTTACTCCAGTAAATTCTGGTGTATATATAATATCGTTAGAATTACTTTTTATAATCATATTTTTATAGTCATCTACTGCGTTTGCTTGCGTTGTTGCAATAAAACGAGTTCCCATATAAACAAGATCTGCTCCTAGAATTTGGCTTGCTAGTATATCTTTTCCTGTTGAAATACAGCCTGCTAATATAATAATTCCATCATAGATTTGTCGAATTTCACTTAAAAAAGCAAATGGATTTAAGTTTCCGGCATGTCCTCCTGCCCCATTACATACTAAAATAAGTCCATCTACGCCTGCCTCTATCGCCTTTAGAGCGTGACGTCTATTTATAACATCGTGAAAGTGAAGTCCTCCATAGCTGTGAACGGCTTTTACGACATCTGTAGGTGGTTTCATGCTGGTAATGATAATTGGAACTTTTTCTTCGATACATATTTCTAGGTCTTGCTGGAGTCGTTTATTACTTTCTAATGCGACTAAGTTTACTCCAAATGGGGCAACTTTTTTTGTTGGATTTAATTGTTGGAAATTTTTACATTCTGCTTTAATAAGTTGAATCCACTTTTTTAATTCACTTTGAGGTCTTGCATTTATTGCGGGGAATGTTCCGCAAATTCCGGCGCAACATTGTGCAATCACTAAGTTTGGTTGGGATACCAGAAACATTGGAGCTCCAATAATAGGGAGTTTTAAATGGTTTAATGGAAATTGTAAAACTGACATATATCTAATCCTATAATTTTTATTATTCCCTTAATAATCTTAATATAAACGATTTTTATTTTTTTTTTTATATTTTATTTTTTCAAGAGTAATTAATCGCTTTTTTTTAGCGTTTAAAGGTGTGCTCTTTCTTAAGAGGGTGTCAGTTTAAATACTGCAATTTTTTTATATGGCTTTTTGTTGTTTTGATTCGTGTTTTTATTTTTATAAAATGGTTATTTTTTCTAATATTTTTGTAATCTATTAACTAAGTAGAATCTTTTCTTTTTAATGTTTTATGGTGAGTGGCAGTTACTGAATTTTTTGTTGGTATAGGTTTTTTTGAATATTAGATTTACGGTTTATTTGAATTGTGTTGTTATAATTGATAGCTCGTATATTTTGTTTATATATGTTTATTTAATTAAAAAAATAAATATAATAAAATTGAGCTAAACTATGTTTTGGATTGAATTTCCAAGGCGGTTAGTTTGCGATGAGGGCTTAAATTGGCAGCTAATATACAAAGGATCTCTTATTTTATTTAAGGGTGTGTTTAGTGGTGTTTATGGGGGTGGGGCTTGAAGTTTTGTTAAGGCGGGTTAAGTAGGCTTTGTTTTATGTTTTTGCAATGAGATACTAAGCTTTTTTGGTTCTAGAAAATACATCTAAAATTTATATTTTGTATTACTTCTTATTTTAATTAAATATCCCTTTAATAAACGGTAACTAGTAGGTGTTAGTTTTAGAATTTCTGTATATTCATTAATAAAAATAATTTTTACATTTAATTGTTTTTAAATGTAATAACGAGCTATCGAAATAATTTTAATTTCTAATCTAATTCTAGAAAATTTCTTCAGAGATTGAAGGTTCTGTTTTTTTAGTTTCAGGCTCTTCTTCAGGTTCGTCTGCATAGGTTTGAATGTCTGAATTAGATGATTTTGTTTTTTTCTTTGACTCTTTTTTAGAGGCTGCTTTTTTCTCTTCTTCTTTTAGTGCTGAAACTTCTATATTAAATCTAATTGTAATATCGTTATGGATAGTTACATCTATTTTATAAGAACCGGTCTGCTTTACAGGAATATAGCCTTTTATATCGTGCTTATCTAAAGATAATTTATATTCTTTGTTTATTTTTTCTAATAAATCTGTAGTTGAAATAGACCCATATAGCTGTGTTTCGTCATGAACTTTAGCTTGGAACTCTATTGTTTTATTGTTAATTACTTTTTCAATATCTTGAGCTTCTTTTTTAATCTCAATTTGTCTCTTTGTTGCTTTTTTAACTATAGAATCTACTTTTGTTTTAAATTCTTTTGTGTTTGGAACTGCAAAATTAAATGGGAATAAGTAGTTTCTTGCATATCCTGCTTTTACATTCTTTTTTTGGCCTAATTTAAAAAAGCCTTTTTTTTCTTTTACAAATACTACTTCTATATCTTGAGACATGCTTAACTCCTTGTTTAATTATCTACAGTGTGGGGTAATAATCCCATAAATCTGGCTCGTTTAACTGCGTTAGCTATTTTTCGTTGCCATTTTGCAGTTAATCCTGAATTTCTTTTAGGAACAATTTTTCCTCGCTCTGTTACGAACCGAGATAATGTTTTTATATCTTTATAATCGATTAATTCGATTTTGTTTGCTGTAAAGAAACATACTTTCTTTTTTGGTTTTCTCTTGAAACTGGGTTTTGAATTCATTGGTTTACTCCTAACTTAAAACTTCTTCTGATGAACGTGTTTCATCACTTATTTTATCTAACATTTGAAAATTATCGGCAACTACTTCTATCCATTGTCTAGACTGTCCGTCTTTGTCGTAATTATCAATTCTCAACGTGCCTTCAATAGCTATTAATTTTCCTTTTTTTAAGAATTGATTTGCTATTTCTGCTAATTTTCTCCATGTTACTATGTTTAAAAAATCTGTTACAGCATTTTCTTTTTTGCCTGGCCGGTCTATAGCTATTGTGAAACGAGTTAAAGATATTCCTGAGGTTGTTACTCGAGAATCTGGGTCTTTTACTAATCGTCCAATAAGAAATACTTTGTTATACATTAGAATGGCACATCCTCTCCGATTTCTTTTGTGAAATCAGTTTCTGCTTCGTTATTTGCAGTGTTTTCTTGTTTGATGGCTTCGTTGAAATCAAATACTTCTTCATTGTTCGATCTGTTTTGTTGTGGTTCTAATGCGGGTTCTGTTTGTGTGTTTTCAAATTGAGTTGGCGCCGTTGGCATAACTTCTTTAATATATCTTGCTTCTATTTCTGTAACATAAATTCGCTTACCTTCACTATTTTCATAATTTCTATTCCGAATAGAGCCCTCTATTAAGACTGTTGTGTTTTGGCTGAGCTTTGATGCAGTTTCTGCTAAATCTCTCCATGTAATTATGGTGAATGTGTCTGATTGGTTTGGTGCGTTTTCTGTTTGTTGTCGATCTACACAAAGTTCGAAATTTGTAACGGTATCACCGGTATTTGTAACATTTGTTTTTGGCTCTGAAGAAACTGTTCCTATTAATATTATTTTGTTTAGGCGTGACATCTTATTTTGTAATTTTAGTTAATTCTTCTTTTGTTAGTACAGAATCTAATTTTACGATCATATATCTAAAAATATCTTCTGTTATTTTTAATTCTTCTTGTAAATGTGCTAGTTGCACGTTAGATGCATTAAAATGAATTTGTTGATAATAGCCTTGTCTTTCTTTTTTTAATTCCATAGCAAAATCTTTTAAACCCAAAGGCTTTGATTCGATTATAGTTCCATTTTTTTCAGTAATAAATTTTTCTACTTTTTCAGTAACTTTTTTACGTTGCTCTTCAGTGAAATTCGTTTTAATTATAAATAATATCTCGTAAGCGTTCATTTTATCTCCTTATTAGATGGTTCAACAAAGGTTAGAAAGTATATCATATTTTTTCTTTAATGTTCAAGGTTAGTTTTGCTTTGTTTTTTTATTGTGAGACTCTATTGTTTCGTTATCTTTAATGTTTGTATTATTTATTTCGCAAAAAGCGTGTATTATGCAGTTTTTTCCTATTTTAGTGTTTCCTTTTATTATACAGAAAGGATAGATGATTGTATCTTCTTTTATTGAAATATTTGAATCAATGAATGTGGATTTTGGATCTATAATGGTGACACCATTTTTCATATGATAATGTGCGTTTTCTAAATATTTTATTGAGTTTGTGTTTGCTAAATCTAATCTTGTATTTATTCCAATAACTTCATTACTGTTTTCTATACACTTTGCATCGACTTTGTGTTTTTTCTTTTTTAAAATTTCTATGATATCTGTTAAATAATATTCTGCTTGAGCGTTGTTTGTAGATATCTCATTTATATATTTTGTAAGTAGGGATGTGTTAAATGCATATACCCCTGAATTTATTTCTGTAATTTTTTTTTCTTGTTTTGAACAATCTTTATGTTCTTTTATTGACAACACTGTTCCATTTGAGTGTCTTATTAATCGCCCGTAACCTGTAGGGTCTTGCATGTTTGTTGTTAAAATTGTAGCCGCTAAGTTTTGTGTTGAGTGATGGGCTATAAGGCTTAGTATTGTTTGCTCAGATATTAAGGGGCAATCTCCTGCAAGAATCAGTGTTATTGAGTCTTCTTTAGAATTTAATTGAGGAATAACTTGTGCTACTGCGTGGCCTGTACCTAGTTGTTTTTCCTGAGTAATAAATGTAATGTCTTTACTTGCTAGTGTTTTTATTAATAGGTCTTTCTGATGGCCTACTACTACATAAGGTGTTGCGTTGCATTTTTTAACAGTATCTATAACGTATGAAATTACGGGTTTTCCTGCAATTTTGTGTAGAACCTTTAGAAGATTAGATTTCATTCTAGTTCCTTTACCTGCTGCTAAAATTACTGCGTTAATAAGGGGCTTCATTTTGTAATTCCTTTTTAAAAACTAATTGTTTTAACTTTATCATATGTGGGAATATAAATATATAAATCAAAAGTCTAATTTATTATTATTTATGGTAAAATATATATACTAGTTATAAATTTAAGGAGGAATTAATGAATATAATAATTAAAGCACACCATGTTGAAATAACGGATGCCTTAAAAGAATACGCATCCAAGAAGATGGAGAAATTAGAACATTTTTTTCAACATATTCAAAAAATTACAATAAATTTGAATGTGGAGTCTTCTTCTCGAGAAGAAGATAGGCAGGTGGCTTCTGCGATTATTAATTCTTCAGGTACAATTATAACGGGTAAAGAATCATCTGAGAGTATGTATTCTAGTATTGATATGTTGTTAGATAAATTATCAATCCAATTAAAAAAATATAAAGAAAAATTAAAACATCATAAAGGACATATGTCGTCTTCTACTGTTTTGAAATCTGCATCGGAAAAAACTAAGCCTACAAAAAAAAGATTAGATAGATACATTCCAAAGCCAATGGGCTCTGAAGATGCTGTTCAAATATTACAAGATGAAAAATTAGATTTTTTAGTGTTTCGGAATCTTAAAGAAAGAGTTTGTGTTATTTATCAGGAAGAAGATGGTGAGTTTTCTGTAATAGAAACTTAATTAATAGATGTAACTAAAAGTGAATAAAACTTTATTTCTTTGGTAGTATTTGCTAGTTTTTTTGTGTTAATTTGAAAAAGACCTTTTAATTTTAGTTTTTTTCCTTGGTTATTTATGGCCTTGGTTTTATGATCTTGAAATTTAAATGTTAACGGAATAGATGTATTATATTTTGGAATATAGACTGCTATTTGTTCAAATGGAGTGTTGCCTATTTTTGTGATGGTGCCTTGAATGGAGATAGGGGCGTTGTTTGGTATTGAGGCTAATGAATTGGGCGTGCATGATAGTAATAAGCAGCTTGCACTAATAAGAATTAAATTAAATAGTAATTTAAATTTTTTCATTTGATATTAAACTAGTTTAGCATTGAGATTCAAATGGATGAAGATGCAAAGTAATTAGGTCGAATATAATGTTTAATCAAAAAATGAAATTTAAATTTCACGACAGCGTTAATTTTTTCAAAATTTAAAATTATTTGATTTATTATTATTAAAATATATTTATAAATAAGCCTGTTTAGCTCAAAATACTACGGTGTGTTAGGTTTGATTGTTTTTGTGGAGCTTAGCCACCAAGTTTTTTAATAATTTCAGTTAATATTTTTGTTACATCATCTATTACTGCTTGAACAGCTGCAAACCCTCGATTTAATAGGTTCATATCTAGCGCTACTTTTGCAATATCTACATTTGATGATTCTAATGAATTATTTATTATGTCTCCATATGTACTCGCGGAGCCTGTTGCTAATGCTTGGCCGGCAACTCCAGGTGAAAATTTACTTCCAGATGCAATGGAGTTTTTATAGGCACCTCCAGAGGTTGCAATTAACCCTTCTTTGTTTTGAAATGTTGTTAGTGCTAATTTATATAAAGGTGTAGGCGAGTCGGAGCTTGCATTAGCTACCAATGTTCCGCCTTCTTGAAACTCAACATCGGTCATTCCTTTTGTTTCTAGAGGTACAGGAACTGTTGAGGTTATATTTCCATTTGAATCTATAGGGAATCCAAATACTTTTCGGCCAAAATCATCTACAATATAAGTGTTTGATGAATCTAGCTGAAATGCACCCGCGCGTGAAAATACATTTGTGGAGTTTTGATCGAATTCTGATGCAGATGAAGATAGTATAAAAAAGCCTTCTCCTGTAATTGCGACATCTAGTTCGGTTCCAATTGAGATGTTTCCTTGAGAAAAATCTGTAGAGGTAGATCCCATGGTCATGCCACTTCCAGTTTCGATAGGGTTGGTTACATCTGTTCCGGAACTAACGGCTTCTGTATACATTGTGGTAAACGTAGCAAACGTATATTTATAGCCTGGTGTATTAAAATTGTTGGCATTTGAAATAGCTATTCTTAGGGCTGATTCCATACCAACGATTGCATTTTTATTTGAAATATATAAATCTAACATTGTAACCCCTTATAGTTTTCCCTATTTAGAAAAAAACTAAACATTTTTTTCTATTATATATCTTATAACGAAAAAAAAAGTATAATAATTGCATTTAATTTTATTGATTAATATTATGCTGCTTCAATTATATTTACATCTGAAAGAAAATGTAAATCTTTTAATAGTTTTGGGGCTAATGATTCGTTGATTTTTGTTTCGCTTTGTAGCCGATGTAAAATTTTTATATAGTGTTTTTTTTGTAAAATAAGGGTTGTGTTTTTTGGGTATGTTTCAAGAAATATTTCGTTTTTTATATAGTCTTCTTTAATAAATGTAAATATTGAACGATTAGATTGATCTCTAATGTCTCTTAGTCCTTTTGTGTTAATGAAGTGACCTAGTTTTTTTAATGATTTTAATGTTGCTTTTAATGAAATTCTAAATTTTTTATATATAGGACCTTTTAACTCTGGAAGTGTTGCTCGGTGTTCAAAAAGAGATCTAATTTCTAGTTTTAATCGGAGTTTTGCAACTTTGTTTGCTTGAATTTGTAATTTTTCGATATCTATATTTAATTTTTTGCATTTTGATTCTGTTTTTAAAATGGTGAGTTTACATTTTATTTTATCAAAAAACTTGTTTGTCATTGCAGCTTTAATGTAAAGATTTCTTAAATCTGTTTCTTCAATTAGCTGATCGGGGGTTTGGTTTTGGGAATCATCTTTATTAGAATTTGAATTTGATTCATGATCTAGGGGTGGCTTTTGGTCTGGAGAAATAAATGGAATAAGCCCTTGGTCGTCTAGTTTTTTGTGAAATGTTTTCATGTACTCTGATGGATTAAAATTTACAAATCCGGTTATGTTATTGAGCTTATCAAAGGCAACCATAAGGTCTTTAATTGAATCATATTTTAATTTTTTTTCTACTATAGTTCTATCTAGTTCTTGAGTAAGAAAAATATTGGTTTCTTTTTTTATAGTTTCTTTAAATTCTTTTAAGTTTAATGGGTCTGCATTAAAAATATTTGCGTTTTTTGCAATATTTAATATGGCATAATATTTTTCATAATTTGCCATTAGTTCTGCAGTGGGTTTTTTGTCAAATGAAAATGCCAGATTTAAAAATTTTTGTTTAAGCATTTTTTTAAGATCTTTTTGAATAATAATTTGCGCACCTTTTTCTATTTGAATAAGTTCTTTAGAGGTGATCCCTTTGCTTTTTAGTTCGGTTTGGAGCTTTTCATTTTCTAGTTTTTTTGAAGATGATCGCTTAATTAGATTATCAGAATAATTTGCTACATATTGTTTTAACTTCTCATTGGTTTCTGGTCGTGATCTTAAATATGCCGCTGTTAAAAGTGATTTTTTTGTTAACTTTTGATTTTTCTTAAGTTCTTCTATTTTTTTAGAGTCTTGTTTAGGCGCAGTTTCATCTAGTATGGGGTTTGAATTACTTGTACTTTTAAGTAATACTTTATCTTGAAATAAGGACGCCGTTTTTGTTTGCATGTTTTCTGTAAGCGCGGTTTTAAGTTGTGTGCTAAATGAGTTTTTTACTTTGTTTTGTAGATTGCTTATGTGGTGATCTTGAGTGTCTTTTGCTGTTTTTTTAAGAAGATCTTTAACGTCATTTTGTTCATATAGTAGAGAGAGTGCTTTTGAGTTTGTTTTTCTTCTTTTTTTTGTTAAGGTTTTTTTCTTTTTTGTATCTTTATGCTTTTCATCATCTGTTGAAATTTCTTCATCATCTGTATTTATTTTAAACTCGTCTTCTTGCATAGTTTCTGCTGCTTGATTTTCAGATAAGCTATTTACATTTGAAATGTCCATGGTTATGCCTTTGTGTTTAGACTTTTCTTTAAATTTAATAATTCAAGGCCTTTGTCAATTAACGATTTTTTATCGGAGTTAAAGTATCTTGCTATTTTAAGCTTGCGTTTATAGAGTCTAATTTTATATTCTGAGCGTTTAATTAATTGTTCACATTTAATAATATCATTTTTAATATCATGTAAATTTAATTCTTCGTCTATTTCTGTTTCAACATAAATAGAAGGCTCGTTTTTAGGTTTTTGGTGTTTCATTTTCTTGCCTTTTTTTGCTTAATATAACCTAATAAATACTCTAAATGTTGCATTTCTTCTTTAAATTCTTGTTTTATTTTTTCACATTGGTTTATTTTTTCTTCATATATTTTTTGTTTAGACCAAAAACCTGTTTTTCCTACATTATTCATTTGAGTCATAAGTTGTCTTTGGATATTTATAAACATAGTCGTATAATGACGAGATTTTTTTCCACGTCCATTTATAATTTCATTTAATTCTATGTTATAGACGTTTTCTGCCATTTCTGTACAGTTTTGGTTTATAAGTTCGGCTTGGCATTCTTTTTTTAATTTGTTAAGTTCTTCTACAGGGACTCCAATTGCAGATAATAGCTGATTTACTATTCCTACTTTAAAGCTTGCAAATCTAGATGCAAAAATATTATGTGATTTAGATTCTTGTATATTAAATTTATACATTTCTTTTAATTCTTCTTTTTTTGCATGAAAATCTATTTTATAACCCAATGAACGTAAAATGTCTTTGGCGTTATATTTTATTTTATCTTGCTCTTTTTGGAGGTGTTCGGAATTTGTTTTTTTTAAATAAATATCTTTTTTAGAAGGAGAAGTTTCTTTTTTAGATAAAATTACCTCGTCTTTAAAATGCAGATCATCTAATGTTGGTTTTTCGTTTTTTTGAGTTTTTGTTTTTGCGATTTCTGAAAGTTTATTAGATGATTGTTTTATTGACGTTTCTTTTTTTGATTCTATATTTTTTAGATGTTTTTTTCTTAAGCTTTTTTGTAGGCGCTTATAGTAGTCGGTATTAACTATTTCAGTTGATAGTGCATCTAAATTAATTTGTTCCATTTGCAACTCTTATTTTTTCTTTTTAGCCTGTGCTTTCTGTATTTGCATTTTTCTTTGGTTTTCTCTTTTTTGTTTAATGGCTGCTTGTTTTTTAATTTCTTTTAAATGTTCTGCTTTTCGTTTTTTTGCTTTGTTTTCTGTTGCATTAATTAGTGATTTTGTTCGTGCTCTATTTTTTGATTCTTTCTTTTTTTCTTCTACTTTTCTGGTGTACTCTCTTTCATCCCAATCTTTTTTTCGTTGATCGTATTCTTCTTTTTTTTGTTTATGGTTGTTTTTACTTATACGATTTACGATAGATTTAGAGAAAATCTTTTTTCCTATTTCAAAAATTACTTTACTTTTTGTGTAGTTTGCAATTTGTGTCCAGTGTGCTGTTTTAAAAAAATCTTTGTTTGCAGCATAATCAATATGATAATTAAAGTTTGAGCTTGTTGATGTAATAATTCCAGCGTTACTATGATAGCCTTCGTTATCAACGATTGTTCTAAGAGGGCTATGTATTATGTCATCGTTACTATATCTAAGTTTTGCGCTATCCTCTGATGATAGATTATTGTTAAATGTGGCTAGCATA
>CAXBWG010000023.1:0-12475 GCA_963979105.1 uncultured bacterium
TTTTTAACGTTACAAAAACGCCCTTTTTTTCATTAAATTGCTCATAGTCGTTGGTATTAATGTTTTTATTTTCAAACATTGCATTAATACTTTCAAAAGCCAACTTTAATAATCGTTTTTTATTCATACACACATAAACTATTATACCCTACTACAGAGTTTTCTTGCCCTGTTACTTCGCCGGAATGTGTATATGAAAAATGTTTTACATTACTTAATTTCATTAACTTTGTTATCTCTAATAATATAATCGTTGCATCAATACCGCATAGCTGAATTTCTTTAGTTTGTTGTTTTTCATATAACAGTTGTGTGTCTTGCTTTAATATTAAATTCACTGCTTTCATATCCATTACAGCTGCTTTTTTACTTGAAAAAAAATGAGAAAAATCTGTTGATGTAATTATTACAGTTTTCTCCCTATCTATAACACAAAGCAAATCCTCTGCTATTTGTTTTAAGCTATCCATTTCATTGTCTCCGGTTATTATTGGAACAATATTAACCAAGGGGTTGATTTTAAACAAAAATGGCAACTGAACCTCTATAGAGTGCTCGTTTCTATGTGCTTTCTCCCTATAGTTTATGTTTTTATTTTTATTTCGTAATTTTCGGACATAGTCCTGGTTTATTTTAATATCTCCAAAGGGGGTTTGATATCCTGCCCCATTATAAATAGAGTACCCTTTAAAGTAATGTTGGTGTGAGGGTCCTAAAATTACAGCTGTTTCAAAGTATGTATTTCGTAATGAATTGTATGCCTCTGCTAATTGCTTACCGCAAAAATCATATCCTGCATGAGGGGCTATTATTGCTTTTGTATTTTTTTTAAAAGGTGGGGTCTGTAAAAAATAGGATTTAACAAGCTCTCTTAGCTCGTTTATTTCAGCTGGATAAAATATCCCTGAAAAAACACTACCTCTCATTCAACCCTACTTTTTATTTGCTTTCATACGTTTACCGTATTTTTTATACTTATGTTTTCTCATTTTTTTTCTTCTTTTTTTAATTAAACTTCCCATATACACCTCCTTACTCTAGCGGCCGATCATATTATCATAGTTTCTTTTTTTGGCAAACGTTGTATTTTTCTTTTCTTCTGTTTTTGGGTTTACAATTAACTGTAATCTTTTGATTTTATTTTTTGATTTAACTTCAAAATTTATTTTATCTAATATCTGTTTTTCATAAAACTTAATTTCTGTAAACCAAGTAGATGAATTAACCATTATCTCACAATAGTCATGTAAAACATATTGAAAATGCAACTCTTTAAATAACACCTCTCCTACTATTTTATTCCATTTCTTTTTTACTTTTTGAGAACTAATTAAACTACTAATTAAGTTTTTATTTATTTTTGATTCTTTAAAAGCAGACATTATTTCAAACATATTCTATCTTCCCATTCTTAATATTAATTAAACATGTTTCGTTAAAAAAATCAAAATCATTACGAGACGTTGTTGCATAAAATACCTGATACCGACTACTGATTTCCTTTAATAAATATTTCTTATTTACCTGATCTATCTCTGCAAATGTATCATCTAATAATAAACACGTATAAGAATTCTGTTCAGTTAAAATTTGAATTTGTGCCAATCTAAATAAAATAGCATAACATCTATTTATTCCTCGTGAATAATACGAAAAAATAGATTTTTCTTCTAATAAAATCTCAAAATCATCTCGCTGTGGACCAGATAAACTATAACCTAGTATTCGTTCTTTCTGTTTATCTTCTTCCATGGTTTTTAATAGTACATCTTCATAAACACACATATCATCTACTGCTAGTCTATTAATTTTATAGTTAATAGATACGATCTCTACAAACAACCTATCTTTCAATGTGGTTTTCTTATTTAATTCTTTTTCAATTAAAGAAATCGCCTTTAATCGAGTGCTTACAATTTCTTTAGCAAGTCGTGCTAATTGTATATTTAACGTTAATATTAAGTTTTCATCTACCTTTTCAGCTTTTAAATATTTGTTTTTTTGTCGTAATAATTTTTCATATGATCGTAACTTCTCTTCATATCCATAAGTTAATTTAATACAAAATTGATCTAAAATCTTTCGTCTAAATAATGGCTCTTTCTGAAAAATATGAATAGCATCTGCTGAAATATATTCCATATTTCGGTTTTTCGCTTGTTTTTTGTTTTCTTTTTTATTATCTAAGGTACTTACTACTTTTCCTGTACGATCACACTTAACATATAACCGCTGCTTTATATCTTTTTCAATTTGCAGGCCAATATAAGCTCCAGCTTGGGAATTTTGTATTAACTCTGATATTTGGTTATCACCTAACGTTTTTTGTTTAGATGCGACAAATATCGCCTCTAAAATAGATGTTTTTCCTTGGTTATTATCCCCAAAAATATAACAATGTTTATTTTCTTTTAAATCAACCGTTATTTCTGTAATATTTCTAAAATATTTTAACCAGAATTTTGTTATCATGCACTAGATTAACTCTGATAATCTGTCGTTCGTATAGGCATAATAATATATGTAAAACTGTCATCATTTTCTAATGTAATTTTACATGGACTTAATTCATTATTAAACTCTAGCATGATTTTTTCCGTTGTTAATGTCTTAATAACATCTAAAACTAACCTAACATTAAATGCTATTTTTACAGTATCGCCATTTTCATTTTTCCTCTCAATAGCGATTGCCTCTTTAAAATCCCCTAGCCCTTTTGCGTTAGCAAAAATTTCTAATTTATCATTATCAAATAAAAACCTCACTACATTATTAGATGCCGTAGCTATTATCGCAGCTCTCTCTGCTGCCGCCAAAAATTGCTGGCGATCGATTAAAAATTTATTTTCAGATTCTTTCGGAACAACTTGTTTATAATCTGGAAATTGTCCTTGAATTAATCGTGATATTAAAATAAAACTTTCTAATTTAAACACAATTTGATTTTCAGAAATAATTATTTCTACATTTTTATCGCTATTTAATCCCTGTAAAATTCTATTTAATTCACTTACAGCTTTAAAAGGAACTATCGAATTAAAGTCATTATTAACAGGAGGGATAGTTTGTTGTTTTAAAGCTAGTCTGTAGCCGTCTGTTGAAACAAATAAAAGTTTATCTTGTTCATTTTTAATCATAATTCCATTTAGAAACTGTTTTGTTTCGTCATAGGAAACAGCGATTATTGTATGTTTAATTAAATCTCTCAACTCACCTACCGATAAAGATAAACTAAACCCATCATCGATTGCAGGAAATACAGGATAATCTTGTGCATCTGATCCTAGAATATCAAAATCAACTTGTGACCCCTTAATCGCTAGATTTTGATTTTCATCAACACTAATAGATACATTTTCATCTGATAATCTAGAGATAATACCGCTTAATGTTTTAGCTTTTATTAAAACACATCCATCTCCAGAAGAATTTTCAATAAAAAACCCATTCTCTATTCCTATTTCTAAATTATTACCTCTCAATTTCAAAAAAGTTCCTTTTAATTCAAGAAATATATTCTCAAGAACAGGCAACGACGATTTTTGAGATACAGCTTTTTCTACTAAAGCTACACTTTTTCTTAGTTCATCTGATTTACAAGTAAATTGCATTATTTTCAACTCCTAGTTAATTAGAAAGTATATAATTTATTAATATAATATTATTTTTTATTAAATATTTAAATATATTATTTTTTCCGCCCTTATATTTCTTAACTAGCTTTTTTAAAAAAAGTTATTGCTTACTAATATTATTTAAAAAAATAAAGAAAAATACTAAATTAGTCGTAGTAGCTGTTGATATGTTTGTAAGTTTTATTTATCTTCATATATTGGGGTTTTTTGGTTTTTTTCATGTTGGTAGATTGTGGATAGTTTTTTTATTGGAAAATCTTATTAACAGATATCCACAGTTATTAACAAGTTGTTAGCAGGTTTTAATAATAACTATTAATTCTCTTGTTTTATGTTTGTTATTAATATATTTACTATATTTTTAACACTACTATCAGTTTTTATTTGAGTTTTTATTTTATCGCAAGCATGCATTACTGTTGAATGGTCTCTGTTTCCAAAGCTTTCTCCTATTTTTGGTAAGGAGAGCGTCGTTAATTCTCTTGCTAGATACATACAAACTTGTCTTGCGTTTGCCACTTCTTTTGTTCTGGTTTTAGAGCAAATTTCTGTTAATGATAACCCAAAATAGTCACATACCTTTTTTTGGATAGTTGCTATGGTTAATGGTTTTTCTTGTTTAATACCTACAAGATCTCGCACAACTGTACTTGCTATATTTAAACTTACTGTAGTATTTAATAAAGATGCATAAGCCATTATTCTAGTTAAAGCCCCTTCCATTTCCCGAACATTGGTTGGAATTTGCGTTGCAATAAAATGTAATATTTCATCTGTAATGGTATAGTTATTTATTTCTGATTTTTGCTGCAAAATTGCTATTCTTGTTTCTAAATCGGGGGCCTGAATATCAGAAATTAATCCCCATTCAAAACGAGTTCTTAATCTATCCTCTAGTGTTGGAATTTCTTTCGGAGGCCTATCTGATGTTAGTATTATTTGTTTATTAAGATTATATAAATCGTTAAAGGTATGAAAAAACTCTTCTTGTGTTTGTTCTTTTCCTGCAAGAAATTGCACGTCATCTACCATTAAAATATCTACTGTTCTGTATTTTTGTCGAAATGATTCTACTTTTCGTTCTTTGATAGAGTTTATAAGGTCGTTTGTGAATTTTTCACAGGATACTAGTTTTATGGTGCTTGCTTGGTTGTCTGCGTTTACTTTATTACCTATAGAATGTAATAAATGTGTTTTTCCTAATCCCACGGCGCCATAGATGAATAATGGGTTGTAAGCTTTTGCAGGGGCTTTTGAAACAGCTTCAGATGAAGCGAATGCAAATCTATTGGTATCACCTATTATAAAGGAATCAAATGTGTATTTTGGGTTGAAAAATGTTTCTTTTGGTTTTTGTATTTGGGGCTTACTAAACATTTGTAGTTGAAAGGTGTCTGTTTTTTCATGGTTTTCTTTTTTTATATTGTATTCAATTAAAATATCATATCCTCTCGCTAAAAGTGTTTCTTTTATGATAGGTTCGCATTTATCTTTAATCCACTCTTTGCTAAACATGTTTGGGACATCTATTGTTAAGATTTTGTTTTCGAATTTATTCGGTGTTGCTGAGGATATTAGTGTTTGGTATCCTGCGCTTGAGAGTGTTTCTTTAAGACAGTTTTTAATTTCTTCCCATAGTTCTTTCATTTGTTGATAACTCCTTCGAGGGAGATTAATTATCCACAAATTATCCACAATTTTCAATAGTTCTTTTTTATTTTATTAAATTTCTGGTTTAAAGGGAATTTAAGTAAGAAATCTTATATATTGACATATTTAAATATATATAATTTAAACGTGCCTTTTAGTTATCAACAATGTTATCCACAGGGGTGTTAATAAGCTGTTAATATCTATAATTATTCATAGAAAACTACGCTTATATGTTTTTTAAAACGTGTTTAATTGATGTTGTTAATTCGTCGTTATTGGATAATAAATGTTCAGAATTAGATATTGCTTTACTAATCTCGCCTTTTGAATAGCCTAGTGTTTTTAACGCCAGGCTTAAGTCGTTAATATAGGAGTTATCTAGCGCAGATGCTGTAGTGGTAGCAGGTACCATGTCTAGTTTGTCTTTTAATTCTATTATAAGCCGTTCTGCCATTTTTTTTCCAACCCCTGGCAAGCTAACAAGGGTCGCAATTTTATTACCAAGAATAGCGTGTGCTAATTGTGTTATTGATAGCTCTGATAAAATCTTTATTCCAACTTTTGGCCCTATACCTGATACGCTGGTAAGTTTTAGAAAAAATTGTTTTTGTTGTTCATTTAAAAATCCAAATAGAAGTTCTTGATCTTCTCTTATATGATGATATGTAAATAGTTTTAATTGCTTTCCTATTTCGGGAAGATCTTTTTTATATGAAGAGGGAATAAGTATATTATAACCAATTCCATTGGTTTCTATGATAATAGAATCTGCTAATATATCATTTAGAATTCCTTTAACATAATAAATCATTATTTAATTATACCGGTTTATTTAAATAATTATTAGCTGTATTTATAAACAAAAAGAATGTTAATTTAATTTTTATGGTATTCTTTTTTATGATGTCTACATTGTTTTCAAAAATCATTAATCAAGAAATCCCATCAGTAAAATTATTAGAAGATAACTATTTTTATTCTTTTTTAGATATTCGCCCCATTTCTACAGGGCACGCGTTAGTAATCCCAAAGCAAGAAGTGGATCATTTTTATGAGATGGATGAATTGTATTTATCTAAGATTTTAATATTTTCTAAACCACTGGTTAAAGCTATTGAGCAAGCAATACCTTGTTTACGAGTAGGGTCCTTGATTGCAGGCCTGGAGGTGCCTCATGCTCATTTACATTTGGTTCCTATTCAGTCTATGCAACAGTTTAGTTTTGAATATGCCAAATCTGTTTCTACCAATGAATTAAAGAAGGTTCAAAAGAAAATTTTACAGTTTTTATAATTTTTTATGCGTTCATATTAAGGAGTAATGCTTGTATTTTTTCTTCTAACTGAGGTTTTACGTTGTTTGTTATTAAATATGTTATGTTTTTGTTTAAAAAAGAACTATATAAAATTACATTTATTTTGTTAATGTTGTAATGTTTAAATATACAAAAGCAATAAATGTTTAGTTGTTCTTTGTATTGGTTTAATAGGGTTTGAAGATCTGAAATTTTATCTGTTTTAATTTCTAATAATGTTGCAGCTTCATTGTCTATATAAATGCCATCAAAACGCGCATGAATTTCTGTGTCATTTAATTTGATGGCTATAGTTTCTTCTAGTTGTAATTTTAAAGACTGATAATTTGATAGTAGAGACGAGGTATAAAGCATTTGAAGAGTTTTAGTGATTTCTTGTTGGGTTTCTGTGTCTAGTTGTATATATAGGGGGCTTGTATGGCAAAATGTAAGCAGTTCTGAAAGTACAGCTTTTTTTGTAATAAGAGACATAATACATTCATGAATTAAAGTGCCTGCTTGTTGAGAGGCTAGCGCATTTAGTGTTAATACAGTTTCTTTTTTTGAAGAGTTGATTATTTGAGAAGGGCTATATGAGAAGGTTTTTCTTGTGTTGTGTGGGTTTTTATAAGGAACATCTTCTAGAAGAAGGTGCTGAAAAGAAATATTATCATTGTTGTTTTCTTTTGAATTATTAATTTGAAAATCACATTGTACGTTGATTGTTTTGGAATTATCTGAAAATGAAATAATATTGAGTTCTTCTTTATATCCGGGAAGCGTTGTTATAAAAGATAAATAGGAAAAATGTTTTGTTTTGGGCGTTTTTTTATATAGGCCTGTTAGTATTAGGGTTTCTTTTGCGCGAGTACACGCAACATAAAATAGTCGTTTTTCTTCTTCTATAATTTCTTGTTTTTCGTTTTCAAAATAGGTTTGTCTAATTTCTTTGTCTTGTGTGCTGTTTGTGTTGCAATGAAAAAAATTGTTTTCAATTAGACAGCTTTCAGAGAAATGCATTTGAAAAGAATGATGGCAATTGGCCAGTATTACGTGGTTAAATTCTAACCCTTTTGCTGCATGGATTGTCATTATATTTACACGGGAATTTTTTGTTTGGGGCACATCGAAACTTGAGTCATGCATTGATAGTTTGAATTCAAGTATCTCTAGAAGGTCTTTGGGAGAATAGGCTTGGTTAGACTCTAAGGACCGTAGAATAGTTAGGAATATTTCTACTTGATAATGCCCATTTGGAGTTTGAGCAATATGATGTTGAATTTCTGCTTCTTTTATAATAGAGGCTAATGTATCATGCAAAGGAAGCTCTGTTAGTAAATTAAACCAGTTTTTTATTTTTTCTTGTATTTTAGACACCTCTTTTATATTTGGATATTTTGTTTTAACCATGTCTAGTTTTTCAATGATAGTGTTTTTATCTGTTGTTAATATTTTGTGGCAAAGATTTTGTGAAAAATTAATAAATGGAGATTGTAATAATGAGCTCCAAGATAAAAAATCTGTTGGAAAAACAAGTGTTTTGATTAATAAATAACAATCAATAATTAGCTGTTGTGAAAAAAAGCCTTTTTGTTTATCTGTTTGCACAGGAATATTATGGGCCTTTAAAAACCTAAATAGTTTTTCACAGTGTCGTCTTTGTCTTGATAATATTACAATGTTTTTTTCTTTCGATTGAGCTAGATATTGTTTTACTTTTGTATATATATAATAAAATTCATCATTTTCCTCTGTTGTGTTTTTTAAAAAACCAAATCTTACAGATGAAGGGTTGTTTAATGTGGGCTTTAAAGGAGTATATGAAAGACTTGAGTTTTGGTTATTAAATAAATATTTAAAGAGTGGGTTTATAATATTAATAATAGCTTCGTTTGTTCGAAAATTTTCTTGAAGATTTACAACGGAACAGTGGTTTTTTGTGCTTGAAAACTGATCTATTAGGTTTGAAAAAAACGATAATCTTGCTCCTCTAAATCTATAAATACATTGTTTTGGGTCGCCAACAAGAAATAGTTTTTTGTTGATTAAGAAATTTTTGGATTGGCAAAGCAATGTTATTAAATGCCACTGAGAGGGGTCTATGTCTTGGCATTCATCTAGCATTATATAGTTAATGTTATTGCTGTAATGAAATTGTAGTTGCTTGTCTTGTAGTAGCTGTATTGTTAGTGATATTAAATCTGTGTAGTCTAAATAATTTTTTTTATGTTTTATTGTTTTGTATGATGTCATTACATTTAAAAATATAGTTAATAGGCTTTTTGAGACCGGTGTTAAGTTTTCTATTGTTGTTTTTGAATAACTTATTAGTTTTTCTTGTTTTTTATAACACGATTCTAAATCTTGATATAACTTTTTTTCGGAGTTGATTTCTATATAATTTTCTAGATTCACATCGTTGTTGATAACTAGCTTTTTAATAGTTTTTGTACAGGCTTTTTTAAATAAATATACGCTTTCTACATCTGTTAATACAGTAAAATATGGAGATATATTTAATGTTAGCGCGTTTTGTTTGATAAGGTTTGAACAAAATGAATGAATTGTTGTAATTGGGGCTTTTTCTATTTCGTCTAATAGGTGTTTTCCTATTATTTTATTTTTAACGGCTTCGTAAACTCTGTTGTAAATTCGAAACTGGCATTCGCTAGCGGCTTTTTTGGTAAATGTTAAGGCTATTATATTTTGTGGATTTATAGAGGGGTTTTCTATTAATATTTTTAAGTATCTTTCAACGAATAAAGTTGTTTTTCCTGACCCCGCCCCTGCTTCTACTAAAATGTTTTTTTGATAATCTAAAGCTAGATGTTGTGCTGTGGTTAATTTCATAAAGCCATCCTCTGTTTATATCTGCAGGAAATTTTATAAGTGCAAAATTGGCAGGTTTTTGACCTGTTTTTATAGGAGTCATGTAGGGCTTTGGTATAATCTGGTGAAAAATAGTTTTCTTTAATTAAATTGTTTATAGCTTCTATTTGGGCTTCTATTTTTTTCATAAAATTATTGTCATATATAAAGGGTCGTTGTTTTGAGTGTTTTAAATAATCCGATTTTATTTCTTTTGTACATGCTTTTAAATGAATAGCTGTTTTATCTTTGCTGTGAATTTGAAAGTAAATTCCAGCTTGAGCTAAGGGCGTGTTTTTATTGCTGATACATAAAAAATATATTGGTATTTGTAATGAACGCAATAACTCAATATCTTTGGATGAAGCAAGGGTTTTTCCTGTTTTGTAATCGATAACAATAGGCCCGTATGGCGTTTCAAATACGGCATCAATAGTTCCTTTAATTGTTGTTTTATTTATATCTTTTGTGTATTTTTGCTCGGTTTTTAATAAAGAGCTTAATATATCATTTGAAAAATAAATGGCCACTATAGTCTCTAGCATTCCGGGGGTATCATTATTAGTTATTAAATTCTTATACTTTGTTTTCCAAAAAATATTTGGGTTTATAATGGCTGAAAAGTTAGTGTAGGCTATGCTTTTTAGTTTTTTAATTGAGGCTTCTTTTGTTTGATTTGGGTTTTTTAATATCCATACATTAAATGAATTTAATACATCGTGAACAAAGATTCCCCATTGAGCAGTGGATATTTCGTTTGTTTCTGGCTTTATAGAATCTAGTTTTAGTACTTGTTCTAGCCAAAATTTATAGGGACAGCGATTATAAAGGTCTATTTGTGTTGCAGATAAACTAGTTATATTTAAATTTGTTTTTAATTTAAATTTGATTTTTTCAATAGGGGGGAGTGGCTTTGTTTTTTCTATCGCAGAAGGCGCCACTATCTCTTTTAAGCTGATATTTTCTAGAGCTGTTGGCAACTGTACTTCATCTTGAAGTGTAGCTGCCATTGAAATTGTTGTGGTGCTTGAAAGGGTGTTTATCTCATCTATTAATTCTGATTGATAGGCGAGAGTTTTTATAGAAGTTGAGGATGGTTTTTTTGAAAAAATTGAATCAAATATACCGGTGTGTGTTTTTTGTTTATATAGTGAATTGTTAAATCCTAATATGTAGCATTTTTCATGTTTAACATAGCGGGCCTGGTCTACATAATATACAGAAATATTTGTTTTGTATGCAGTGTTTTTTGGGCAGTAGCGCTTTATATTTTCTATTAAAAGATCGATTATTTCTTTTTTTTTGCTTTTGAAATTGTTTTCTTTTTTTATAATCATAAGCGTGCTTCCAATTATTTCTAATAATTTTTTAATATCGTGTTTTATGTGTTTATTCGAATTTATATTGAGGCTAAACTCTTTATACTGGCTTAGATGTTTTTGAAATTCAAGAAACCAGCTGTCTGTATTGCTTAGGGCAGATAGGTGAATGTGTGTTTTCTTTTGCATATTACATAACGTGATTAAGTTTTTTATTTTTTCTGTGTTAAATTGGTCTTTGGTGTTTATAAATTCAAATAATGTGTTGAGAGATGTTGTTTTATTACTTTTTTCTATTTCTTCGGAATATTTTTGTTGTATTAGTATTAATGTATGAATATCAAATAATATTTCTTTGTTTTGGTTTTCTGAGTTTAAATATATTTTCTTGCAAATAGGGTTGCTAGATAGGCTATATAGAGATTCTAAATTGAAATCTGTATTTAAAAATTGAAGATTTGTTATAAAGAAAGATTTTATAAGAGTTGTTATTTTAGAATTTGTATAATAAGAACTAAATTCTATATTTTGGTGTGTTAATTTCATTTCTAATGTGTCTTTATAGATGTGGTTGTTGGGAATGATAATAGAAATTTTCTGTAATATATCGTCATTTAAACAGGTTTTAATTGAGTTAAGACAATAATTAATTTCTGTTTCTACTGATGGAAATCTATTAATTATATTAGGAGTTTGTGATGGCCGATTTTGTAGTATAAAGTGATGATCTTTATTAGAGGATTTTAACCAATTTATACAATCTTTGTTTTCTGTATTTACAATCCATGTTTGCGACTTATAGATGTTTAAAATTTTATTTAAGTGTTTTTTTTCTATGTTATATTTAATTATTGGATTAATGAAAAATAGGTTTTTTATTTGATTTATTGTTGGATGTTTGATCGTGTTTGTATAAAAGTTTTCACTACAAAACTTTAGTTTTTTTGTTAAATAAGCATCAAAGCTTTTTGCTATTTTTATGCTTTTAGATTTTATATTTACCTTATTGCTTAATTCTAACTCTAGTTGATCTATTCCTGTGAGCGGGCTGGTTAAATAGGATGTTAGAAAGTCTTTTCGTAGTTTTGCTGATGAATATAGCAAAGATTCTAATTGATTATTAGAAAATGATGATAAATATAATTTAAAATAACTATCAATATGGGATAAATGCCTTGATACGTTAAAGTGAAAATGTAAATCAATAAATTCATTTAGTGCATAACAAGTTATTTTTGCTTCTTTTTTAATTGCAGATTGTTTTAGCAATTTTGTTAAATTTTCTGCGTCTTGGGATGTGTTTGTTATTATCGCTGCTGAGCTAGACGATGAGTTTAGGGTGCTTAATAAAAGCTCGTAGCTTTTTGTGTTTAAAATTGAAGTGTCTTTATATCCAAATATATAACATGTTGACATAATTGAAGTATATCAAAGTGTGTGATGGCTGTGATGTATCTTATTATTTCTTTAATAAAAATTTTAATTTGTCACACTAAAATCACTTTGATATAATTGCTAGGTTTGTTCGTTTATTTAAATAAAAAGGTAGGAATTCTATGACTGTTAATGTAATTGTTGGAACACAGTGGGGCGATGAAGGAAAAGGAAAAATAACGGATATATTGGCAGAGACTTCAGATATTGTTGTTCGGTATCAAGGAGGAAATAATGCGGGGCATACTGTTTGTGTTGGCGAAAGTGTTTTT
>CAXBWG010000024.1:0-12224 GCA_963979105.1 uncultured bacterium
AGGACTAAACACTTTAAGTTCACTAACTGGTTGTAAAGATTGTGTAGACTGAACAACTTTAGCCTCTGAATTAACTTGTCCTGAACTATTAAATTTACCCGAAGCCCCCACCTGATTTAAACTCGAATCTGCAAGAATAAACTGAACCAATTTAATTTGCATTAATAAAGCAGGATTTGAAAACCAACGAGTTTCAGACTCAATAGTAACCAAACAATCAAGCAAGCCTACTATTGTATGAATATCTACCAGAGACATAACAGATTCTACAAACTGAATATTATATTTAACTAACTCTTTAGCTCCAGATTTATAAGACAAAACATTCTCAACAGTAAACACTAAATCTTTTAATAATTGTAACGGATTAATACCGCTTTTAAATGTAGAGTTAAGCAAACTTACTAATAACCCTGATTGTTTTTCAATAAGAGCTTTAACTATTTGATTTGTTAAATCAATACTACAGGCTCCTAAAACACTAACAACATCGTCATCTTTAATTGATGTCCCTTTAAATGAATAAATTTGATCCAAAAGTGACAGCGCATCTCTCATACATCCAGATGAGTTTTGTGCTATAATCCCACAAGCATTATCAGATAATGAAATAGTTTCTTTTTCACATACATACTTAAGACGAGATATAATTTCAGCATCAGATAAATTTCTAAATCGCAAATGCTGACATCTTGAATGAATTGTAATTGGAATTTTATGAGGTTCCGTAGTAGCTAACACAAAAATAGTATGAGCCGGAGGCTCTTCTAAGGTTTTTAAAAGCGCATTAAAGGCCCCTGTACTTAACATATGAACTTCATCAATAATATAAAACTTATAAACGCATTCAATAGGCGTAAAATTCACCTTATCATTCAAGTCTCTAATATTATCTACACCAGTATTTGATGCTGCATCAATTTCTGCAATATCAACACAAACGCCACTGGTAATTCGATTACATAAATCATTATCTAAATTACTAAATTGACCTTCAGTCTCAAATGTATTTACCGCCTTTGCAAAAATACGAGCAGCGCTTGTTTTTCCAGTTCCACGAGGACCAGAAAAAATATAGGCATGAGCTAAACGTTTATTTGAAATAGCATTACTCAAAGTTTGAATAATATGCGTTTGCCCCTCCATTTCTTCGAATGTTTGAGACCTATATTTTCTATAAAATGTCATCCGTGCCATCTGATACATATAGTATCGGGTTTCTGAATTTTAAAAAAGAAGTAATTACATTTCAGATTTTTTAAACATTTTAAAAAATAAAAACATATAACTTAAATTGAATTAATTCTTTTGAGAATATCAGTATTTTGATATCATTTTCTAACAAATGATAAAAAAAGTAATAATCGTATAATTAATCTACATAGTTTAAGGAGTCTTACATATTATGAAAAAAGTAAATATCGCAATAGTTGGCGCCACCGGAATGGTTGGAAAAGAAATTTTAGAAATATTAGATCAACGAAAATTCCCTATTAACTCTTTACGTCTATTAGCATCAAAAAAAAGTGCAGGCTCTATAATTTCATTTCAAGAAAAGTCTATAAAAGTAGAAGAATTAAAAGAATCATCTTTTACTGATATTGATATTGCTCTATTTTCTGCAGGAGGATCAATTTCTGAAAAGTTTGCTCCAATTGCTGTAAAAGCAGGGGCTGTTGTTGTAGATAACACGTCTCATTTTAGAATGGACCCAACTGTACCTTTAGTTGTTCCTGAAGTTAATAAACATGCACTAAAAACACACAACGGAATTATCGCAAACCCTAATTGCTCAACTGCACAATTAGTAATGGCACTAAAACCCATTCATGATATAGCCAAAATAAAACGATTAGTTATTTCAACATATCAATCTGTTTCTGGAGCCGGAAAAGAAGCCGTATTAGAGTTAGAAAACCATTCACGATTACTTCTCAAAGGAAAAGATTCGGAACCAAAAGAGTTTTCACACAAAATGCCATTTAATGTAATCCCACAAATTGATATATTTGAGAAAAATGGATATACCAAAGAAGAAATGAAAATGATTGATGAAACTCAAAAAATTCTAGAATCATCTATTAAAATTACAGCGACCGCAGTACGTGTACCGGTATTTATTTCACATAGTGAAGCGGTTAACATTCAAACTGAGAATCCAATTTCGGTAGACGAAGTAATAAAAAGTTTAAGCAATTTTAATGGTGTTAGCATTTTAGATAACCCAAGTGAAAAACAATACCCAACACCAAGAGAAATTTCTGGAAAAGATGATGTTTATGTTGGAAGAATACGAAAAGATATTTCCCAAGAAAATTCTATTGAATGTTGGATTGTTGCAGATAATCTTCGTAAAGGGGCTGCCTTAAATGCAGTACAAATTGCAGAAGAATTAATAAAATGAGTGCTACGTGTGAATACACAACAGAAACACTAATAGAACACTACAATAATCAAATAGCTACATTTGGACCTACAACCAATGCGCTACAATGGTATTCTAAATTCACACAAGAAGAACGTTACAAAATAATTTGTAATCAAATAAATGAAACTAATGTATCTATTTTAGATGTAGGCTGTGGTTGTGGAGATTTATATGATTATATAAAAACAAACAAGTATCCATTTAACTATACAGGAATTGATATTAGTGCAAACATGATTATTTCTGCACAAAAAGCATATCCTAGTGGACACTTTAAATGTTTAAACTTAAACGAAATTTGCATTAACAATTCCTTTGATTACATTGTTGCCTCTGGAATATTTAATTTACGCATGAAAAACCATTTAAACACTATGATAACTGCAATTAATACAATGCTAAACCATACAAAAAAAAGTGTTATTGTTAACTTTCTATCTCATAAAGTAACCAAATGGTCTAAATCAAATGAATTTGTATATACAAACCCACATGAAATTCTTCCCTACTTTACAAACTCACAAAATCAAATAATAGATAAATATCTTCCAAACGATATAACCCTTATATTATCTCACAAAAAATAAATAAATTTAAAAGCAGTTTATTATTAATACCTATGTAGCTAACGCAGGTTGTACAGAAGGGAAAATAGTTGAATATTTTGAAACAATATCATTAATCTCAGACGAAACATCTTGTAATTCTTCTAACATTTTATGTCTATATTTAGCCGTTTCCAATGCTAGCTTTGGAACAAGTTCATTATAATAAACAATGCCATTATTTATATTTCTCTTAAATGATTGCAAATATTTTATTTCTAAATTTGAAGGAGCTAAGGTTACTTTATTAATTTCATTTTTAAAATATTTAACATACATTTTCAATTCAGAAACAAATAAATTTGGACGATACGTATCGTTAAGTAAATTTACACGTCCATAAATATGACCAACCATATCTTTTAAAGAAGATAAACTAGAAAAATAAGCCAAATTTGGACCAGGGCAAACCGCCGGTTTTAAAGATCTTTTATTTTCAATATCATTACTAATTAGAGCTCCCGCTGCTAAGTCCTCACATAAACAAACTTTATTAACTACAGCTTGTATAGCATTATCCAATGCTCCTTTAGTTAACTCCTGAGATTTTAAAGATTCAATTTTACGTTTTTGATAAAATACTGAAGCAGTACAAACTGGTTTTTTAGAAAATTCTGTATTTGAAACCAAATACCCTTTTGGGCAAGGACTTCCGGGCCGCCCATTTTCAAACCGAGTAAATTTTTGATGCTCACTTGCGGTACCTTTTACCGCATTAAACGGCACACCTAATGGCGATATTTTACTTAAATACAAATCGTCTTGTTTAGCATTAAGTAATAACTGACGTGTAGAGTAATCAACTAAAGTAACCTCTGATACTAGTAAAAAAGGAGTTGCCCAACCGGTTCGCTTTAAATTATAATAATCAATTAAAAATTGATTTTCATTTGATGTCCCAATTCCACCTTGAACCGTAATATCAACCTCTGGAACTACAGAAAAGCATTCTTTATCGCTAGTTTTTAATGCATTATTACAAGTTACCAACAACGATGATACCAAATCAGACTTATTAACTTTAAATTCTTCTAAAATTGGCCCCAATAAAAATCCATCTGTAGCAAACGCATGTCCGCCACAATTTAAACCAGATTCAATTCTATATTCAGATACCCAAATACCTTTTTTTGCTAAAAACTTACCTTGAATTAATGACGATCTATAATCAGAAACTTTAAGTACAATTTTTTTCTTTATATACCCATTTTTATCTGGATAAAACCCTGAAAACGATTCTAAATATGCAAAAAGACGACGATTAAACCCTGCTGAAAACACCATCGAAGAACTTCCCTTAGCTTGTGCAAACCCACGCAATGCCGACAATGCATCTGAGAAAATTTGATCATTTTTCTGACCATCTTTTCCATAAGTATCACGATCTAATTTTGTCATAATATTAACGTCAATATCGCCAGGAACGATACTATTTCTAAGTGTATCCTGTAAAATTTCTTTTTCTGTATTATCATCTGTTTTAACCATAGTTTTATACAAACCTTTTAAATTAGAACTTTCTGGTAACAATTCAAAATATGCTACTAAATCATTATCTTCATTAAAGGATTGAGATTTCATTTCCTCAATTTGTTTATTAACACAATCATCAAGTAAATTTAAATACTGTGTAATTCGCTTTGCTCTACAATCTTCTGAACCTTTTTTAATTGGCTCAAAAATCAAGTTAAATTTTTTACTATAAAACTCTCTCATATTTTCACATAATTCATCATCACATAGTGAAACAACAGATGAAATACCAAATCGAGCCACTCTTAATGGCGTATCAATAGTAAACGATGTTCCCATTACAGGAATATGAAATAAGTGTTCAGATTTCTTTTTTTTTACAGTTGTCATAATAGCTTAACCTACATTATTTAACCTATTTTAAACCAATAAATCAACAATGTACACAAAGCTAAACTTTTTTAATAAAAAATTTAGCTTCATGATTAATTAAAAAAATAAATAATATTAAACTAAACGACTATAATTTTTACTTACTTGAGTCCAATTAACAACATTAAAAAATGCATTAATATAGTCTGGACGTCTATTTTGATAATTCAAATAATACGCATGTTCCCACACATCAAGACCTAATATAGGTGTTGATTTTTCATCTGAAATCCCTGGCATAAGCGGATTATCTTGATTAGCCGTAGAACATACACATAGCGACTTATCAGACTTAACACAAAGCCATGCCCATCCGCTTCCAAATCGAGTAGCTGCTGCATTTGAAAACTCGGTTTTAAACGCATCAAAACTACCAAAAGTAGCAATAATGTCATCTGCTAATTTCTCAGTGGGCTCGCCACCTCCATTTGGACTTAACGTTGTCCAAAACAATCTATGATTAGCATGACCTCCACCATTATTTCTAACAGCCCCTTGAATTGAAGACGGTAATGAATTTAAATTTGAAATTAACGATTCAACTGGTTGATCACTAATATTATTTCCTTCTAAAGCAGCATTTAATTTTGCAATATATCCAGCATGATGTTTTGAAAAATGTATTTCCATTGTTTTTGCATCTATATGTGGCTCTAGCGCGCTAAAATCATAAGATAAACCTTCTTGAACGTAACTCATTATGAACTCCTTTGATAAAATATAAAATTATTATAATAAATCAATAACAATTTGTTGAGGATTAATTTATCATCTCAGCTAATTGCCATTGAGGATTATATGTAAAATATTTAAAATAACTTCGCAATGCTAATTGAAACTCTGCTACTTTATTTAACTCAGCATAAATAAAAATTAATTCTAAATAAAGCAACTCATAACAAGTACCTTTATCTACACAAGATTTAACTAATTCTAGCGCGCCTTTAAAGTAATATTGTTTTCTTAAAATTTTAGATTTTAAAATAATTGCATCTAATGCCAAATCCTTATAATCTTCCAAAATGCTATCTACATACACCATTGAATTATCATACGATAATAAGGAATAAAATTTCTTTGCAATACTAAATCGAAACACATAATCAGAAAATTCATCTTGAGTTAATTCTTGTTGAGATATCCCCACCTTGGCTACAAGTGTAGCTACATCATTAATTTGATCAATTTCTTTAACCCAACTATACGATCTTACTCCTAATTCTTCGGCACTTAATTTAAGTGTTACATAATTATGAAATTCAGCATCTAAAACTGATGTAATAATTCCTAACTGATTTTCAGAATTATTATAATGTGATGATAAAAAACATAACTTATTTTTCTGACAATAAAATTTCAACAAACTAAAATTTATATTATTAAAATAACACGAACCAAATTGCCCATATAACTTATCTAAATGTGTAATATAAGAATTAGAATCAGTAGCAAAATCATAACAAATAAACATAAATGAAGAATCTGAATACTTAATTAAAGAATCAAATATAGTAAAATAATAATCTGAGTAATTAAAATACATCTCTTTTTCACTACACTGATCTAACCAACCTTGTAAAAAATCAGCTGAATCAAATTCAGATACAGAAATAGGAACTTCTTTCCAAGAAATATCTAAAACATCTTGTATCCGTGAAACAAGAGCTAAATTACTAAAAGAAATTTCGCCTGATAAAAAAGAGATCAATTCTGGTTGAGAAAAATCTTTAAATGGAAAATCAAATGAGTTTGTTAACTTCGCATCATTTTTTAATCGAACACAAACTTTATTTTCATAAAGTTTAGAGTCTTTATATACCAAACACTTACAAGGAACTGTATCTAATAAATACGTTAAAATCGCTACATTAAATGAAGATAATTTTTCTATATTAAGAATATCTAAAAAATCTGTAGTTACATTATCTAAGTTTTCAACCCAACAATCATAAGACTCAATAAGTTTTTTAGAATACTCTGTTAACTTATATGAAAACTCAAAATCAACATCATTTAACTTCTGAATAAGTTTTTTAGCAAAAACACCATTTCCAGATCCGCATTCTAGCACGCGTGTTTTTTTAGTTGAAAATTTAGAAAACTCAGTTATCAAATCCGAACACAGCGATGCGTATTCAAAACCTGAACTAAATGAAAATGGAATTTTTTCTACATAAAAATTATCATTTCCACGCTGCCAACTTAACATGCTCAATTTATATAAAATACTATCAGAAAAAGAAACATACTCACCTAACATATATCTATATTAAGACAATTAAATAAATATACAAAATAAATATACAAAAAAACATAGAATCCTATTCAGAATTATAAATTTAATATAAAATATTTAGTATAAGGCTTGTTAAAGACCCTCTTGAGATCTAAAATTAAAAACTAAATAGATTATGAACTTCGAAAATAATAATTATTTAAATATATATCCAGAAAACATTAGCGGAAACTATTTTGTGACCGATGAATGCATTGCATGTGATACCTGCACAGATATTTCGCAAACTCATTTTAAGCTAACTGAAGACTACGATCATGCATATGTATGCGTGCAGCCAACCCTTCCAGATGAAATCAATTCATGCAATGAAGCATTAGAGGCATGCCCAGTTGGAGCTATTCAAAAAAAATCATGAAAAATTGGACACCCGATTCAATATATAGTGCCCTTAAAGATGTCACCTTAGGTGGATCTGTATGCCTTTACACAAAAGAAACATGTGAAAAACTAGCCCCTAAAATAAATGAAATCAACACATTAAAACAAGAAAAAAATGCAATAATTCTAGCACATTCCTATGTTGTTCCTGAAATCACACGGTGTATAGCAGATTACAGCGGAGATTCTTATGAATTAAGTAAAAGAGCAAAAGAAAGCAACGCAGATACTATTATATTTTCTGCAGTTAAATTTATGGCAGAAACAGCAAAACTATTAAACCCAAATAAAACAGTCATTATACCAACAGAGTTTAATGGATGCTCACTTGCTGATTCCATAATAGCTACAGATATTCAAAAATTAAAAATTAAATATCCAAATCACACATTTGTTTGCTATATCAATACAACTGCAGAAGTAAAAGCAGAATGTAATATTTGCGTAACATCTTCAAATGCATACGACATTGTGGCCTCTATAGAAGGCCCTGTTTATTTCTTACCAGACAAATTAATGGCCAAAAATATAATTAATGAACTACAAAAAAGAAAAATAAATAAGGAACTCTTATATTGGGAAGGCTCTTGTTATGTTCATGAAGAATATAACCCTGAAATGATTGAATTCATAAAGATTAAACACCCAAATGTACATGTTTTAGCACATCCAGAATGTAACGAAGCTATTATAAAGCAATCTGATTTTGTTGGATCTACATCTCAAATGATGAATCAAGTTAAGTCTACAAACTACCCTCATTACTTTATGCTTACAGAATGTGGGTTAACCAGTAGATTGCAATCAGAAAACGTACAAAAAAACTTTGTTGGATCTTGTACAATGTGCAAGTACATGAAATCAAACTCTTTAGAATCAATTTTATCAGCATTAAAAGAACCTAAAGAAAACAACATTATAGAAATCAATCAAACTGTACGTAAAAATGCATTAAAATGTGTTGAAGAAATGTTTAATTACGCAAATAAAATATACTCTAAATCTTAAGATTTAAATTCGTGAACTATTTGAGATAACGAGGATTTTGCATCCCCAAAAAGCATTCGTGTATTAGATTTAAAAAATAACGGATTTTCAACACCCGAAAATCCAGGATTCATAGATCTTTTTAATACAATCACTGTTTGCGCTTTTGCTACATCTATAATTGGCATTCCATATAACTGACTTTGATCATCTTCATAAGCATCTGGATTAACAACATCGTTAGCCCCAATAACAATTGCAACATCTACTAAAGGCATTTTTTGATTCGCATCTTCTAATTCAATAAGTTGATCATAATCAATATTAGCCTCTGCCAACAACACATTCATATGCCCAGGCATACGTCCAGCTACCGGATGAATCGCAAATTCAATGTCGCAATTATTTTTACTTAACAATTCACTTAATTCACGAACAACATGCTGCGCTTGTGATACAGCAAGTCCATAGCCTGGCACCACAATAATACGTTGAGCTGCTTCTAAAACTAAATACGTATCTTCACTAGAAATAGAACTCACTTCTTTAGACTTATCTTGCGTATTACGCGCTATCACATTAGAGCTAAACCCACCAAAAATAACATTTACAAGCTTTCTATTCATAGCCTTACACATAATATTTGTTAATATTAAACCACTAGCACCGACTAAAATCCCAACAACAATTAACAAAACATTACCAATAACAATCCCCGCTAAACTTGCTGCAATGCCTGAATAACTATTTAACAGTGCAATCACAACAGGCATATCCCCTCCTCCAATTGCAACTACCAATAACACGCCAATAACAGTGGATACTAAAGCAATTACATAAACACTATTTAAAAAACCAAATCCAAAAAAATAGGCCCCAATCGTTACAAAAGCACATAAAATCAATCCAAATAAAATAAAACGCTGAGCGAAAAACATAACAGGGTTCCCTGGAAGAACCCCAGCCAACTTTGCCCAAGCAATTATACTTCCCGAAAACGTAATACATCCGACAATTATAGATACAAAGCACATTAACACATCAAAATTTCCAACACTATTTATAAGTAACATTGACCCAAACGCAACTAAAAAGCTAGATAACCCCCCAAATCCATTTAGTAAAGCCACCATTTCAGGTATTGAGGTCATCTTAATTTTTTTAGCAGCTATAACACCAACACCACCCCCTATAAAAAGACATATGCCAATTAAACTATACGAGCTTATTTCATTACATACCAAAGTTACAACAACAGCAACTAACATGCCTAACATCGACAAAAAATTACCTTGTTTTGCAGTTTCTGCTTTAGCTAAAAGTTTTAACCCCAAAATAAACAAACAAACCGAAACCAAATATCCTAAATTCAAACCCAATATCATGTCTTTGAATCATCCTTAGTAAACATAGCTAACATTCGATGCGTCACTAAATACCCACCTACAACATTAATTGTGGCAAAAACAATTGAACATCCACCCAAAATCATTTCTAACTGCGTTTGAGCCGCACCTGCAAGTAATATTGCCCCAATTAAGGTTATTCCAGAAATTGCATTAGATCCGGACATTAAAGGCGTATGCAAAATAGAAGGCACCTTCGAAATAAGTTCAAATCCTAAAAAAATAGACAACACGATAATAAAAATCAAATAAAAACTTAAAACAACTTCTAAACTCATAAATTCATAAGCTCCAAAATTAATTTATGTACTATTTCTTTATTATTAACAACTAACATACTCTCCGCAACTTCATGATCATATGATATTAAAAGTTTACCAGATTCAACATTAAAACATTCTAAAATAAATTCATACACATTTTTTGCATACATCTGTGATGCATGCGCTGCAACTTTTTGCGCTAAATTAGAATACCCAAGGACTAAAACCTCTCCGATCATAATTTCGTTATCTTCTTGAACACCTTCAACATTTCCCCCAGATTCAACAGCACAATCTACAATAACAGAGCCCTGTTTCATTTTAATTATCATTGAATTCGTAACAATAACAGGCGCTCGTTTAGAAAAAACTTGAGCCGTTGTAATAATAACATCTGATTGAATACAAGCGTCTTCTAACATTTTTTGTTGAAGTTTTAATTGCTCTGCAGATAATTGTTTTGCATATCCTTGCTTAGTTTGAGCTTTATTTCCAACATCTATATTTAAAAATTTAGCCCCCAAAGAGTTAACCTGTTCTTTTGCAATAGCTCGCGTATCGTAAGCAGAAACTTGAGCCCCTAAACGTTTAGCTGTAGCAATAGCTTGCAAACCCGCAACTCCGGCACCAATCACAAGAACTTTTGTAGGCTTTAAAGTTCCTGCAGGGGTCACCATCATTGGAAACACCTTAGATAATTTCGAAGCCGCTAAAACGACACTTACATATCCTGAAAGACTTGCTTGAGAACTAAGCGCATCCATTTTTTGAGCAATTGTTGAACGCGGAACTAATTCCATAGAAAAACAAGTAACATTGTTTTCTTTTAATTTTATTAAATGATCCTGAGTATGAAATGGTTGTAAAAAACATATCAAAATCAAATCGCTTAAATTTAAACAAACATCGTTATCTGGACAATAAACCTGAACTAAAATATCTACATTACAAACATTCTTTTTTTCATCAAACACAACACCTACTTGAGTATAATCTTGCACAGAATATAAATGATCTGCATAACCATGCTCTAAAACAACCCTATACCCAATATCCATATAGGATTTAGCCACCTCTGGGGTAATGGCAACTCTTAAATCAGAGCTTTCTTTAACACTTCCTATTTTCATAAACATATTTCATTATATAGGTTGATAATCTACCTAACAACCAGTATTAAAATTAAGCTATATTCTAGGGCACTTTTATTTAAAAGAATTGCAAAACCAATTAACCACTAAACATTTTAGATGGATTCAATATCATATTGGGATCAACCTGTTTTTTTATATGTTTCATTAAAGAAATTTCAAAGTCACTAAAATATAAATTCATATACTTTTTTTTAGTTAATCCAATTCCATGCTCACCCGTTATAGTTCCCCCAACAGACACACAATAGCTCATTATTTTATCTATTAACCGTTCTTTTTCTGCATCCCAAATAGTTTCTTCTAAATCTAGATTTAATAAATTTGTATGAATATTACCATCTCCTAAATGTCCATATCCCACCAATTTAATAGACGATGTTTGAATAGATTTAATATAATCAAAATATGCAGGAATAGCACTTATTGGAATCGTAATATCTTCTGAAAACTTATGTTTATATTGAAACGCTAAAGACTCAGAAATAGCTCTACGCACTTCCCAGAAAGATGCTGAGTTCTTTACAAATAGTTGGCCCTTATAAGAATGCGATTTCACCATTTCTTCAAGAAATTCTGCAACATACCCAATAGACTCTTTAGTATCACTATCATAAGAAAATAACACAGCATATCCAGACAAAAAATCAAACGACTTTTGCAAATAATTCCCTGCAGCTTCCAAGCAAGCAGGTTCCATAAATTCTGCAGCAGAAAAATTAATTCCAGATACCCTAGATTTTGATAAAAACTGAACAGCTTTTTTCATAGAATCAAATTTACACCAAAAAAAAACTATATA
>CAXBWG010000025.1:0-12057 GCA_963979105.1 uncultured bacterium
AGCGACGGGTTAATAGTCTCTAAACCTGCAAATAAACTTTGTGATTTACCAAAGATTGTTAAACTGAAAAAGGCAGTAATTGGTAGCGCTACTAAACCAAGAAGCATCATGATTCCCTGAAATAAATCAGACCATGCAACAGCTACAAATCCTCCAAATAAAATATAAAAAACAACAATTCCAAATCCTAATATAGCACCAACAAAATAATTAATACCAAAAAATGTCTCAAATGCAGCACCTGTTGCATCGATTTGTGCACTTATATAAATAGTTACAAAAACAGTAAGAACAGTTGCCGCAACGATTCGTAGTGTATGGTTTTTAGATTTAAAACGGCTAACCAAATAGTCTGGAATAGTAAGAGATTCATATTTATCAGAAAGATTTTTAAATGGTTTTGCCATAAAAAACCAACAGAGACTAACCCCTATTACTTCTCCTGCTACTACCCATAAAGATTTAATGCCTAATAAGGCTCCCATTCCAGTTAAACCTAATAAAAGCCATCCAGATTCTCCTGTAGCTCTAGCTGAAAAGGCAACTACCCAGTAGCCTAGTTTTTTACCGCCTACAAAAAAATCAGAAGCTGATTCTATTTTTTTAGATGATAATATTCCTATTAAAAATAGAACTCCAAAGTAAATTGCAAGTACTATATAGTTAGTTAGCATTTTTATACCCCTTTTTTTATTTTTTAATTTTCTTGATACATCTCATCTGCAAATACTAATGCTTCTGAAATAATGTCTAATCCATCATCGAGTTGTTGTTTTGTGATTGTTAATGGAGGTGCAATAAATATCCAGTTCCATCTAACAAATGTTATAAGTCCTCTTTCTCTTAACTTTGAACTAATTTTACCAACAACGCCCATTTCATGTGCTTTAGCATTCCATGGCACAAGTGGTTCTTTTGTGTTTCTGTTTTTTACAAGTTCAATACATCCAAGTAAGCCTGTACATCTAAAATCACCAATAGAGTTATGTTTTTCTTTTAATTTTTCTACTTTTTCAATTAAGTATGTTTCTAATTGTTTTGATTTATTAAGTAGGTTGTTATCTTTTATAAAGTCTATATTTGCAATAGCAGATGCACACGCAAGGGCATGCCCTGAGTATGTAAGACCTATTGGAAGTGGATTTGTATCAAAGTAATTAGAAATTTCTTTGGATACCATTAGTCCACCAAGTGGAATATAGCCACTATTAATTCCTTTAGCCATTACAATCATGTCGGGTTTGATTCCTGCATTATTTATTGCAAACCAATCGCCACATCGTCCAAATCCACTCATAACTTCATCTGAAATAATTAAAATATTATGTTTTTTTGCAATATCTGCTATTTTTTTCCAGTATCCAGGAGGGTATTTGATACATCCAGAAGAACCAGATTCACCTTCCATTAAAATTGCAGCTACATTTTCAGGACCTTCAAAGTTGATTATACGTTCAACATGGGCAGTACATAAGCTTTTACAGCTGTTTTTTTCTTTACCCCAAGGACATCTGTAACAATAAGGGTCTTCTACATGCACTATGCCCGGCATTTGATCTCTGTCTATAGGTAGTTTTCTTGGATCTCCACCTGCTGTAATAGCCCCATAAGTACCACCATGATAAGATCTATATCTTGTAATAATTTTATGTTTTCCGGTAACTAAACGTGCTACTTTTATAGCATTTTCTATAGCGTCTGCGCCACCATTGGTGAAAAATGTTTTTTGCATATTATCAGGTGCTATTTCGTTTAGTTTTTTTCCTAGTTCGCCTCTAGGGTCCGATGCAATACCTGGAAATACATAGGTTAACTTATGTAGCTGTTCGATAATTGCATCTTTTATTTTAGTATTGTTGTGGCCAACATTTACGTTCATTAATTGAGATGAGAAATCTATATATTGTTTTCCGTCTCTATCATAAACATAAACGCCATCAGCTTTAACTGCATCTATTGGATTTAGGCCTTGTTGTGCTGTCCAAGAAAATAATGTGTAATCTAAATTATTTTTAAGAGTTTTACTTTTTTGTTTTGTGTTCATTGTTTTCCTTGATTTAGCTCATCCAATCTTTTTTGTCTTCTGGGTTCCATTTGGTTGTAATTTTTTTATCTTGAGTCCAGAAGTTAATTGAACTTTCTCCAGTAATATCTCCAGTACCAAATCGCGATTCGTCCCAACCACCAAAGGAAAAGGGTTCTCTTGGAACAGGAACTCCAATGTTTACACCAATCATTCCTGCTTTTAGCCGATCTGCGATATAGCTTGTCCATTTTCCATTTTGAGTAAATACAGATGCTCCATTTCCATAATCTGAATTATTTTGAATTGTAATAGCTTCGTCTACATTTTTTGTTCTGATTATAGATAGTACAGGGCCAAACACTTCTTCTTTTGCAATTGTCATTTCAGGTGTAACATTGTCTATAACGGTTGGGCCTACATAGAACCCGTTTTCTTTGGATTCTACTATTGTATGTCGTCCATCTAATAAAATTGTTGCACCTTGGTTTTCTGCTTGTGTAATATAGTCTTCTATTTTTTCTTTTGCTTGTTTAGATATAACAGCGCCAAGATTTTTTCCAGGTACAATATTTTTTGCCTCTTCTACAATACTATCGACAATCGTTTCTATTTCACCAACACCAACCATAACAGATGCGGCCATACATCTTTGACCAGCACATCCAGACATAGATGCTGCAATATTATTTGATGTCATTGTTTTATTTGCATCTGGTAGTACTAAAATATGATTTTTAGCACCGCCTAAGCAAAGTGCACGTTTGAGATTTTTTGAAGCTCTTTCATAAACTATTTTTGCAACTTTTGTAGATCCAACAAAAGATACAGCTTTAATTGATTTATGATCGCAAATAGCTTCTACCATTTCTTTTTTTCCAATGATTACCTGAAAGACACCATCTGGTAGTCCTGCTTGTTTTAGTAAATTAGCTATTTTAAATACGCTTAATGGAACAAGTTCAGATGGTTTTAATATTAAGCAATTACCAACACCTATAGAAATAGGAATTGTCCAGTGAGGGACCATGCTAGGGAAATTAAAAGGTGTTATAGAGGCTACAACTCCTAGTGGTTTTTTTGAAATTCTACAATGAATACCGCTAGATACTTCTAGTGATTTATCTGTGCAAATTTGAGGTATTGAGCATGCAAATTCTGTAACTTCAATTGCTTTTTCAATTTCTGCTCTAGATTCTTCGATTGTTTTGCCGTTTTCTTGTTGGATTAATAAACTTAATTCTTCTATGTTTTCTTGTAATAATTGTCTGTATTTATATAATACTTGAGCACGTTCTCTATGTGTTTTTGAACTCCAAAACTGAAATGCTTTTTCAGCATTTTTTACATAATTATTTAAATCTTCAATTGTGTTTGAATTTACTGAATCGATATATGAATTATCGATTGGACTAGTTACTTTAATTAGTTCAGTTGTGCATGTTTGTGTCATTTTTTATTATCTCCTTGATTATTATTGTTTTTTTGGTTTATTTTTTTGATTTATAGTTTTGTTTTTTGTTTTTATTGAATTTTAAATTCTTTATTATTATATAAAATAAAACAAATAATCTAAAAAGTTAATGGTTTTTTTTGTGTTTTGTTAGGAAGGTGAATGGAATGTATATGTTTTTTGAGGTTTTTATAGAGGCAATTATTAATTGGCTAGATAATAGGGTTTGTAAAAAGTGCTTAAGTCTTTTGTTTAAAAGTTTAAAAAATAGGGAATAAATTAATAAAGTTAGAAAATAAGATGAGTTAATCAGACAATTTTACATTTTCTGTAATTATAAAAATAGAAATTTATCAGTACGTTTTTATATTTAATATGTAAAGAATTCATTTTTATTTTTAAATCTTAAATTTTATAAGTCATTAAATAATGCGGTGGGGGATTATTTATGTCAATGTCAATTGCATCTCGATTATCAAGTAAGGTTAGTATAAAAAAATCTCACCCAACAATTAAGCATCAGTTTACTAGAAGAACAGAAGAAATGTTAAAGAGTTTCTTTCCTTCTACTATAGATTCTCTTAGTAAAAATATACAAGTTGCCTATGATCAAACACTTGATCAATTTTCTTTGGGAGAAACTTTATATAGTTCTGAGTCTAAGTCTGGTTCTGAATGTACTTCTAATAATTCAAAGTCTAATAATGATATGAATGTTTTAAGAAAGACTGTTAGTGGAGTGGTGTCTTTATCTGAGGGTACTAATGTTAAAACTGCAGACTTAGAAACTAAAGAAAGTTTTTTTGGTGGTGTGAAATCTTTTGTATCTTCTACAGTTAAAACTGTTGAAATAACTAAAAATAAATCGAAAAAATCGTTAGGGATTTCTTATCTTCAAAATAAATTTTCAGAATTTAAGACAAAGATTGGGAATCATGCTGTTTTTAATAATAGTGTTGCTAAGAGTACGGGAAAGGTATTGAGTTTCCTTTTTAAATTGCCTGCAAAAATAACTAAAACAGTATTGACAGCGGGGCTTTTAAAAGCCAAAGAGTCTTGGGATATTAGTTGTGAAACTGCAGAATATTCAAAAAAAAATACAGAAGAGCTTATAGAAATTTGTGATAACTTAATTCTTTCGAAAATAGAAATTGAGAAAAGTGATAGTAGTTGTAAGAAAAAGGTTTCTAATATAGTTAATGCAGTTACTGCTAAAACAGAAGAGCAAAGAACGGCTTCAAAAAATAACCTAAAAGCTATTATAAGATCTGAAATGGGTGATCAACTCGTAGAGTCTGAAGTAGATAAACAAGTTGATAAATTAATTGATAATTATAAATCAATGCCAGATTCAGTAAATGAGAATAAACTTGATTTTAACAGTAAGCAAGAGGAAATTAAAAGTCAAATTGAGTTAAAAAATGAAAAATATGAAAAAACAACAGATCAAGTAAGTAAAAGTTTGTTGCTTAAAGATATTAACAGCTTAGAGTCCGACTTAGGCATAATAGATGATGTTTTAAAAGAAGAAACTAAGTTAGGTAAGCTTAAAGATGAATTAGCTGGATTTAATGATTTACAACAAGAATATAAAAATCAGTTAAATACTTCAAACAAAAAGAGTGTAAAAAATAAAATTCTTAATAATATAAAAACGTTAGATCTATATATACATAATAAAAAGCAAGAAATTACAAAGCAAAGTTCAATTTTAGTTAATAAGTATGAAAATTATGAAGATGAAAATTTTGATCATATGGCTGTGTTACAAAAATTAAAAAATAATGATACAGAATGTACTTTTGTAGACCTTTTTAATGAAGCTAGTTCTATAAAATCAAATTTGACTAAGGTGTCTGATAAATTACTTATTGCTGATGAACTTAAAAATATGGATTCTACTGAACGAACTTCATATCGAATTGATAATGATTTAGATTTCATAGATGATGCAGCTAATTCAATGTGGAGTATTGGGTTAAGTGCGGGTATGCTTTTTCCTCCTGCGTTAGGAGTTTCTTTAATTGGAGGGGGGCTTGTTTGTTTGGCTAAGGGAGCTAAAATATTAAATAATTCTTTGAGGGGGATGTATGCTAAGGCAAAAGAAACATCGAATTTGAAAGAGGTTAAAAGCTTAACAGAGGAAATCAAACTGTTGAAAGATAGTGTTGGAGGTGTGAAAGCTGGAACTAAAAAAGTAGTTGATTATATAAGTGATATAAACGAATTAGTTAAAAAAAGCGGACTTATAACTAATAAAGACGAAAAAAGAGAGTATTTAAGATCTAATCTAGAGGTTTTGTTTAAAGATAATGATGGGATTAAATCTGATCTTATTAAGTTAGGAGAGCTAATGGGGAGATTGAAAAATAAAGTAGTAAGTGCTACTAAACATCGAAAAGCAAAAGAGCAAGCAACGCGAGAAGCTATGTTTGATGCTGTAAATTTTGTTACTTGGGCAATTTTAATTACAGCTGCAGGAGCCGGTGCGCAAGCTCAAATGGATGGAGATTCTAGTTTTGACGCTGAAGTAAGCGATGTTTTAAAAGATCCCAGAAGTATAGTAGCTCCAGGTGAAGATCCTGTTAATCAGATGGATCAAAATAATTTTACACTTTTTCCAGGGGCAGATGATCAAGTGTCAACTGGAGGAGGGGTTAGTTGGGCTGTGAATAAAGGTGCTTTAAATCTTGATATTGAAATATCTAATGGACTATCTGATTGGTTACATAGTCAAGATAATCTTGTTTTAGCTGAGATTGCAGATAATATGGGACGTTTTAAAGGGGCGATTGATGTTATTTCTAATGCTGGTTTGCTTGAGGTTGGGAGTCAAAGTGGAGATGTTACAGCTGTTAATAATAGCGTAGGTAGTTAGTCTGTTGTTTCTTGATAAAGCTGTGCTGTTTTAGATTTTACGTCTTTAGAAACGTTTTCCATCATATTGAAAAATTTTGTTAAATAATCAGGAGACATTTGGTGGCCACCTACTTTGATTGTCTCTTCTTTAAAATTATATATGTATTTTTTATCTATATTATTTTCAATTTTTCTAAAATCAATTTCTTTTTTTGTTATTTTTATATAGTATTCACCTAATAAAGATGATTTTTCACAAGTAACAATAAGACTTATAATATTATCTTTAATAAATGAATGGTAAAATGTTTTAAAATTTTCTTTATTTTTTGTGTTAGGCGTTATATCTTTTTTTGTAGAAAAATTTTGATTTGTTGAAGACGTTGTTTTTATAATATTGTTTTTTATAAGTGTTTCAGTGTCTACTTTAATAGGGTTAATTATGTTTTCTTGATTTTGATCGTTTGTTTTATTTAATGGGATGATTTGATTTTGAATTTGTATACTATATTGATTGTTAACTTTTTTAAGTTCTTTTAATAAGGTATTAACTATTTTTTGTTGTTTATTTTTTATTAAAACTTTGAGGATTGATAAAATTATATTTGCTTTTTTAGTTTCAAGTTCGGAATGGATTAAGTGAGTAGTTAAAATTTTTATTTGATCAAATTGTTTATTTTTCAAAAATGAAGAGAAAATTATTTTTAAAGTTGAATAATCTTTATTTTTAATTGATTGTAATGCTAATTTTATTTCGTTAGAATTTTTTAGTTCCATTAGTGAATGCTTTAACTCCTATTAAGATTTGTTAAGGGTTTTTATTTAAATTAATTTAGTAACTATACTTATTTTAACTTAAGTTTTTTATAAATTAAAATGTTTGATTTTTTATTTAGATACTGTTTATATGTGATTGTAGATTTTCTGTGTGATTTAAAAAGAGTGTGTTTATTTTGGAATCATTAAATTGTATGATTTCTGTTACGAAAATATAATTTTTAAATATTGCGGTTGGACCGTTTTTTATAGTTTCTTTTTGAGAGTTTTTTTTTGTTTTTTTAAGTGCTTTTTTAAATATATTAAGGCGACTATTATTTTTTGAAGTTATATTTTTTATTATTGTAGTTGCCGTGTCTACATTAGTTAGAATGGAGTTGTTTAAGATATGATTTACATTGCAATTATTGTGAATATAATTTTCTAGGGTTTTGTTTGGATTATTACTTTTTATGCATTTATGTATTTTTCCTAAAATATTATTGTCAAAGTTATTTTTTTCTTCATATGCATTTTTAGCCATAGTAGAAACCATTTTATTGTAACTTAATTCTCCAGGGCCAAATCCAAATAGTTTAATGTTTTCTGGTGTTATAGAGGTGAGTAGACACCATTCTCCTGCCCAAGCTCCATTTGGGGCCCAGTTTTCATAATCTTGATGATTTTCTATGTATACAATATCACCTTCTTTTAAATTATAACTGTTTATAATAGATTTAATGGTGCTTTTTGTTTCAATTGTATGGATATCTAAATAGTTTTTCATTTCGTATAGAAAACCTTGTGTAGGTTTATCTGTATAGGTTGTTGCTCCTGCAGGAGCTATTATTAAATTTTGATTTGTGTTTTTTTCTGTAATTATTAGGTTTAATAAAACAGATTTTAATAGGGTGTCGTTTTTTATTGTATTTATTAATGCAGTTAAGAATAAAACTTGTATATATGAAGAACAATCAAGTATGGTTTTGCATTTGTTTTTGCTTTGAATTTTTTTGTTTGATTTTCTAAGTGTTTTTATCGCTGAATCGTTTTGTAAGGAAATTGAGGCTATAGCATTTGGCCAATTGGTGGTTTCATGGTGTCCAGCTTTTTTTTTAAATCCGGGGATATTAATTCCGTGCTCGTCATTATTGTCATATCTTGCGTTAATTTTTTCCTTTTTACACAAATGGATCATATTATTTCTAATTGTATTAAATGTAATCGGGGATATTTGTTTCATTTTCTTTCTTTAACAGATTTTTTTTTAAATGTTAAAGGGTCTATTTTTTGTTTTTATTAAGTTTTAATTAAGTCTTAATTAAATGTTTTATTTTATACAAAAATGTATCTTTATTCCTTTTTTTTTATTGTTTTTTTTATTTTATACAAAAATGTAGTTTATTTAAAGGCAAATATTGATTCTTTTTTTGTGATTTTTATTTTGTGATTTGTGATTACTTCAGAAAATGATTTGTTGTTTGATGTGTATGTATATTGATTATCTGTTTTAAGTGATTTTAATTTGTCTTGAAATGTTTGGTTTTTATGTTTTTTTTCTTTTGTTATGTTGTTTGTGTTTTTCTTGTTCTGATATGGGTTTGATTGATTGTGCATGTGTGGTAGTTTTGTAATATCGTTGATACCTAGTTTTTCTTTCATTATTTTGCTTACTTGTATGAACTCGTGTGTGTTTATGAAGAAACCCGGACCTGATGCTCCCTCGTTATTAGTATGATTAAGCATATAATCAGCTATTGAGGTTACTTTAACTTTTGCAACCGTGAAATTGGTTAATAATATTAAAATTATTAATTGTTTAATCATTTTATAAGAGTCTTGTTAAAAGTATGCCAACTTTTTTGTTTTACTTGATTAAATAGTGTTAGTTTTTTATGATAATTTAATATATTTATGCAAGAAAAATTATCACAACAAACAATTGATCAAGTTAAGCAGTATTCTGGGATTGTAGAATTTATTCAGCAGTATGTAAGACTTACAAAACGTGGACAAAATTATATTGGATTATGTCCTTTTCATTCTGAAAGAACAGCCTCTTTTACAGTAAGTCCTCAGAAAAAAATTTTTCATTGTTTTGGATGTCACGAATCTGGTGATTTAATTTCGTTTGCAGAAAAAATAGATTCGTTAACGTTTTTTGAATCTATTGAGGTTATCGCTGTATTTGCTGGGATTCCTGTTTTAAAACAAGCACAATCTCTACAATCTATTCGTCAGAATAAAGAATTAGAATCTCTTTTGGCCTTATTAAAAGAAGCTTCGAATTTTTTTGTTAAAGATTTATCAGCTATGAATTTGGTTAAAGATTATATAAATTCTCGTAATTTAAATCAAGATTCTGTAAATACATTCAAATTGGGGTTTTGTTCAGATTCTAATGCGTTAATTTCTTTTTTGAAATCTAAATCATTTTCTACCGAATTAATGATTAAGTCAGGGCTAATGTATCAGTCTAATAATCAATTGGGGTGTCGGTTTTATAAGAGGTTAATATTTCCTATAACGGATCATCAAGGTCGAATTGTTGGGTTTGGAGGTCGTGTATTAGATCCTAATTCTACCATGGCTAAATATGTAAATTCTGATGAATCCTATTTGTTTAATAAACGTAAATTATTGTACGGGTTATCATTTGCGAAGTCTTCAATTAAGGAAAATGGTTTTGTTATTCTTGTAGAAGGGTATATAGATGTTATTACTATGCACCAGCATGGTATAAAAAACGGTGTGGCTTGTATGGGCACATCATTAACGTCTCAGCAAGTTAGTTTGCTGAAGCGCTTTACAGATTCTGTTGTTTTAATGTTTGATAGCGATAGCGCGGGTGTAAATGCAATGAATAAAAGTTTAGATATTTTATTGGATGAATCTATAAATGTTTCTGTTGTTAGTTTAGATGATCATGATCCTGCTGATTTTATAAACAATAAGGGTAAGGATGCTTTTGTAGAAAAGTTAAATTCGAAAATTACTGCGTTTGATTTTTTTTATAATGGGTTAAAGTTAAATTGTGATTTAACTAGGATTGAAGAGGTTTCTAAGGCGATAAGTTTACTTATTCCTAAATTATCTCTTATAAAGGATGAAATCGTTCGTAATCATTATGTTTCGATAATTTGTAAAGATATGAATATTAAAGAGGAAGTTTTAGTGGCCAAAATTAATGATTTTTTGTACAATGGTTTAAGTTATCCTAAATTTAAGTTTGCTGAAATAAAAAAAAGTAACTCTAAGTTACAAAAAGCAGAAGAAATTATTCTTGCTATTATTTCTGGAAATTTAGAGTTTAGAACTTTAATAAGGGGCGATTATTTGAGTTATTTTACAAATTCTGATAATAATAATTTAGCTACTATTATTTGTAACTCTGAAGATGTTGATTCTGAACTTTTTGAAAAAATCCCTAGTGACTTTAAACAATTATTTTCTAAGTTGGTTTTAAATAATAGTTATAGTATTGAAAAAGCTAATGAAGTAAACATGTTTAAGGAATGCTTGTTGGTATTAAAAAAATATCGTTACGATTGTGATGTAAAAGAGTTGAAAAAGCAAATACTTGAATTTGAAAAATCAGGTAACGAAGAAGGCTTGCTAAGTTTGTTGAAAAAGTTAGATTATATTAAAAAGGGAGGCATAAATGGGTATTAATTTAGAGAATAAACCAGGCGTAGCACAGGCGGGTGCTAAATTTGGACGTTCAAAATTAAAGTCTAGTTCGGAAACATTTGATTTTTTTAATTCAATTATTTCTGGTAAAGAGGATATTAGCTCTGAAGATACGGTAAAAATGTATTTAAAAGAAATTGGGCGTATAAGTTTACTTAATAAAAGCCAAGAATATGAATTGGCTAAACGAATGGCAGCGGGTGATATGCTTGCAAAAGAAATTATTGCTATATCTAATTTAAGGTTAGTTGTTAGTATTGCGAAAAAATATACTGGACGAGGTATTTTATTTTTAGATTTAATACAAGAAGGGAATATTGGTTTAATTAGAGCTGTTGAGAAGTTTGATTATACAAAAGGGTATAAGTTTAGTACTTATGCAACATGGTGGATTCGACAAGCAATTACAAGATCTATTGCTGATCAATCCAGAACTATTCGTATTCCGGTGCATATGGTTGAAACTATTAATAAATTAAGAAAAGTTTCACGACAGTTGATGCAAACGTTATCTAGAAAGCCTAATGAGGTAGAAATTTCTAATGAAATGGGATTGCCTGTTATTAAGGTGCGTGAAATTTTAAGAATTTCTCAAATTCCATTATCTCTAGAAATGCCTGTTGGTGAAGACAATGGTGAGTTATGTGATTTTATAGAAGATCAGTCACAAATTTCACCGGAAAAGAAAATGGTTAAGGAATCTCTTATGACTACCTTAGAGAATGTTCTTTCTGAATTAAATGAAAGAGAGGAGAGGGTTTTAAAACTTCGATTCGGTCTTCAAGATGGTATGCCGAAGACTTTAGAAGAGGTTGGAAAAATATTTAATGTTACTAGAGAACGTATTCGTCAGATAGAAGCAAAAGCGTTAGAAAAATTAAGACAACCTAGACGTAAAAAAATTTTAAAAGATTATCTATAATATAATCATAGAAAAATTTTAAAATATTTTCTATAATATATATTCCGGGCCCATAGCTCAGTTGGTTAGAGCGTCCGGCTCATAACCGGCAGGTCCTAGGTTCAAATCCTAGTGGGCCCACCAAGCGAATAATTAAAATACCTAATCTATGCAATTTTCGCTACGGTCAAATAATTAGCATTATATTCCCTTCACGATAAATTACATATCTTAGGCATTTTAATTGTTCGCTTTTAGCATCCGTATGGTGATCGCTTACAGCATTGGTGTGGTGATCGCTTGCAGCATTGGTGTGGTGATCGCTTGCAGCATTGGTGTGGTGCTCGCTTGCAGCATTGGTGTGGTGCTCGCTTG
>CAXBWG010000026.1:0-11865 GCA_963979105.1 uncultured bacterium
AAAAATCCTGGGGTGAATGATGGGGCTTGAACCCACGACAACCGGAATCACAATCCGGGGCTCTACCAACTGAGCTACATCCACCACAATTACGTGAAAAAATATTGTAATCGACCCTATTAGGTGTGTAAAGAGATCAGTTTATAATTTTTATCTCACAATTGTTAATTTACCTGTCTTTTTAGAATTTCCATCATCCACAACATACAAATAAACGCCTGAAAACACCATCTGGCCATTTTGATTTAATCCGGTCCATTGCCAGCTTTGAGTAGTTGGGCTTGCCTTTATTACCAATTCTCCCGTAATCGAATAAATCGATATTTTAGCCGTTGCACTTAATTGATCAAAGGTTATTCCGTTATAGTCTCCTGTTTGACTATCTCCATCTGTAGGAATCCATGGATTTGGATACACACGTAATGCATTTAACGACGCTGAAAATGTCTTTAGGCTTGCCAATCTATATAGCCCTGTATAATCTATTCGTGCATAAACTCTGTTATTTAATGAATCTAACTTTGATTTTCCATCTAACATTTCCCATTGATTTAACTCAGAATTAAAATATATTACACGAATATCTTTTGGGTTAAGCTCTTTAGATTTTGGATACTCAATTGAAATTAAAACATTATGATTTTTCAAATTAACATCTGTTTGAATTATATTAGACATATCCTTAGCGACTAAAGATACCACTGCATTACTTAACTCTTGTGGGATTTCTAAACCAATATTATCTAAATCAGAATCAAATGTCTCTAAATAAAACCCTCTTGCATATAAATTTAATCCACTTTTTATTAGTAATAGCTCTTTAATATCTGCAGGTAGAGAGTCGTAGGTAACAGCTAGAGAATTATTTGAAAAATCAGACTCTAATTGTGTTAATGGTAAACCGATATCGGTATCTTGTGCATATAATGAATAATAATTTTTATTCCATATTTTTTGCTTATACACATTATATACATCGTCTATTAACGTTACTTCTACATCTGTTGTTTCGGGATTAAATCCATTTTCAAAATACATCCAATTAGTCTCTAAATCTACTACTGGATTATTGTTAATTAATACATTTAATAGTGCATCGCTAGTCCCAAAAATCTTTAACGTTCTACTGGTTGGGCTTCCGCCAGCTAAAATAGACAGTTCAGAGCCCGATAGAAAAATATCCATAGAAGGGGGCTCTGATTGAAGGATTATATTAAATGTTGTAGACGTAATATTTAAAGCTTCATCAGTAACGGCTAAAACTACGTTATTTTCGCCTTGAGAAAATACTGAATCAGATATATTTATTGAAATATTTGATGTTGTATTTTTATTGATTAACATATTGGTATTTTCTAATTGAGTAGCACCTAAGCTAACTTTATAATTTGTAATGGGTCTATTTACTGAAAAATCAAATGTAAATGATGATAATTTTTGTGCTTCTTGGCTCGTTAATCCAAACGAAATTAACTCTCCTGTATTTTCCATAGAATTAAACTTTGTTCGTCCTAAATCTGCGGTTGTAACGGTAGCTAGGCTTGTATAAAACGTAATATCAACTCGAGGTTCTATACTTTGATCATTACCGGCTCTATCTCTAACGACTAAATTTCCAGATGGCTTATCTGGATATATATAAAAAGAAAAATCTGTTAGTGGTGTAAACCCAACAATTTGAGCACTTTCATAGTCATCTGTATTTTCGTTGTAGCCTACATAATAAATGGCTGAATCAATTTCTTTTTGGCCACTAATATAATAGGCGTTTTTCGAAGTTATTGCCTCTATAGAGGTTACTTGTACAGAATCTATCGTAATTGGAACTGGTGGTGTCGTATCGTCTTTAATAACAAATGTATTAATTAAGGTTTTATTGATTGCTTTATCGATTAAATAAATATTATAGGTTGTTGTGCCTTCTGGATAGGTAAGCAAATAACTCCATGTATCTTGGTTTGTAAAGTCTACTATCGTAAGATTATCAGAACTTACATTATCTGATTGTGACACAGAATCATAAATTGAATTTTCAAACTCTAATTCTATTTTATATAAAAATTCATCTTCAACATCGGATGGCTTTTCTCCATACAAAATTCGAGTATTTCCAGCATCATCTATAACTGCATTTTGAGTAATCTCATTTACATAAACAAAGTCTCTATATCCTGTATTTGTGGGTTGAATTAAATCGACATTAAAATAATTTGTCCAATTTTGTTGCGAACTTGTATCTAAGCTTATTGCATCGATATAACTTCCTAATTTATTTCCCGTCCATACTCGCCAATAATAGGTTGAATGATCTAAACCTGAAAACACTTTTGATACTTGATTTATTTCACTATAAGTTAACCATTCTGAATCATAAAACGAACTTGAATCTAGGGTTGTATTTGTTGGAATTGGTGCGAGTTTAGACACTTTCCATAATTTTAATCTATAAAACACATCTTGATTTTCAGGGTCTGTTATTACGGGCCATCTAATACTAATATTACCTGTTCTGGTATAAAAATTAACAGTAGGAAGTAACAATGGATTGCTTTGACTAATTACAGCTGGGCGCGTATTTACATTCATAGATACCGTTAACAAACTTCCTGTATCTATGCCATCGAATGGAAATAGCTCTACACTAATTTTCTTTCCTTCATAGGATTCATCTAAGCTTAATGTACTAGTTTCAGCTATAGAATTTAAATCTTCTTTTACTAATTGATTATCTGCAAACCATTTATAAGAAAATAATTTTTGATTCACATTAAAATTTAACTCTCCGTCTCGAGCAGCATTATATTCATCTCCTAAATCACTTGTATTTCTTGAATCTGAATTATAGCCTACATCTGAATAGCCTATGGCACTTACTTGCAGTTCATCATAGGTTAGCGCATATTGAGAGTCTTGAGTTTTTAAAGATTTAATTTCGCCATCACTTAACGACGGTGCGTTATTAACTGGATTTAACACTAAATCAAATTCACTAGATACAGTTAATTGATTTGGGCTATAAGGAACAAAATCTATATTTTCATCGGTATCTGTTACACTTACATGAACTGCTGTTGTTCCCCATGCATTTGTTTTAGGACTAAATACAATTTGGTTATTTTGATTATCAAATTCATAACTTACTAATGTCTCATTTAAAGATACAGACCAATTAAGAGATGCTTGGATATCTTCTATATCTGATTTATATGAACTTAAATCTAAGGTCCAAGATCCATCATTTTCGGTTTGTACTTGAGTTGGAACTGTATTAATTGTTGGGCTATCATTTACAGGCACCCAAGCTACTGCTATTGAAGCTGTTACAAATTTAGGGCTAGCCGTGTAACCTCCATACTGAGTATTTGGAGGAAACACAGATTCTGCTACTGCATCTGTATCTTGTAGCTTTACTACTATATTGGCGGTTCCATAGGCATTTGTTACAGGCTTAAATGTTAACGAATCGTTACTGGAGTTTTCTCCCTCTATTACCTGAATAATACTTGAATCGTAGCTAACTATAGACCAATTAAGTAAGTTATTGTTTGTTGGAGGTTTGTCTTCAAATATGACATCGTCTTCAAACTCTGTAAAATCAAGTGTTATTGTATTGTCTTCATTCACAGAATAGCTTACAGGTATCGACTCTTTAATAATGGGGTTATCATTAACAGGCCATATTCTTACTACAATGTTTTGAGTTGAAAATAATCCGTCTGAGTCTTGAACTTTTAGTTGTATGTTTGAATCTCCATAAAAATTTTGATCTGGAACAAAATCAAACGAATGATTCGATACATCGCCTCCTAGGTTAACCTGGTAATTATCTGCTTCATAATTTTGGCTATCTTCTTGAGACTCTTCTGTATAAATTAATCCTTGGTTTTCTACACTATAATCTAAATCAGAATAAATATTATCTATATCTTGAACAAAACTATCTAGAGCTAATGTAGGCCCTTGGGTATCTTCATTAAACTTTAAATTATATATTATGGCATTATTAGAGTCTCGTTCTACAGATTCACCTACAGTAGATGAAAAAACAGGCGCATCATTTACTGGATCTATATATAATTGAACGTCTTTTTCGGAATAATTTCCTTCAGCATCTTCTAATCTCAACTTAATCCATGCTTGTGCTTTTCCATAAATATTTCCATCTACACTTGGATTAACATTAATATCTGTATTAGCATTACCTTTAAGTTCAAAACTTAAATCTTGTTGTAAATTTATGGCCTCAACACTCGTTAATATTTCTTCTGAAGATCGAATTTCATTTTCATTTGCAAAAATTATTGAGGGACTCCACGACAAACTAATTGGCCCAGATAAGTTATCTTGCTTATAGCTATCTGGGTTATAGATAAAATCGATATCTTCTGTTCCATTAATAGCAATAAAATTTGTGTCTATTTCTGGAGCGGTTCTGTCTGGGGCTTGAACTGAATTAGAATAAGATATTGTTTTATTTCCGACATCATCTACTGCCTCTACTTTAAACTGATAATATGTTCCATCTTTTACATTTTCTTTTATAAAATTATTATTAACAGCTAAGTTTTCTAATAATGATGTATTCGTATTATCTTCTATTTGCCATTTAGTATTTAAATAATCAAAAATGCTTTGGTTTTCTGAGTCTGTTAATTCAGAACTAAATACAAGAAGTTCTGCTATTTTTTCATTATTAGCTAATAACCCAGCAGGTGACATTCCTAACGAAAAAGCAGTTCCTGCCGTTAAACTAACAGATTTTGTTATTACATCCCACTCGTTTTGATCATATACTAAACTATACACATACGCCGTTGTAATATTATGGGTTAATATTGAATCTAGGCTATCATTAACTTGATCAAACACAATTGTGCTTTGATCTCCTAATGACCCTGTTTGTTTAGCTGGCTTATTAGCTGCAGTCAGCTGTCTAAAATGATTTCCATTGGAACTTTTATCATACCAATTTTGAATACCTTGAGCCTCTTGTAATGCATTAGAATCTGCCCCATCTAACCAAACCAATAAATTTGAAAATGATTTAATTTGAGGATCACTTTCGGAATAACTTACATTATATTCTATCTGGCTATCAAACTGATCATAAACACTCCATTGAGAACTTAAATCTGCTAATTCAGAATTTAATGCTTTAGGAGAAGCTATTAAATCAAACGAATCAAATCGGGGCGAGGTATTATCTACAATTGTTGATAAATCTAACTCTGTAAGATTATCTATCTGATCATACACTTGTAAAATAATCTGATACGCATCGTCTAATACATAAGCCCCTGTTGTGTTTTTTCCAAACCAATCAAAGGCTATTGATTTTGAACTATCATCGCTTGTAAAGCGGCGTATAGTATCTCCTGACGGATTATTTATTTCGATATCCCATTTATTAAAAAATAACTCTGAAAAATTAAAACTAATATTTGTTTCATCTTTAATTCCTATTGAGCTTGTATTATTTGGAGAAAATTTATCTAAACTTAATGCAAAACTATGAATGACTGGCGCTAGATTATCGATTTTAACTAAGTCTGTATTATCGTGCCATCTTCCATAAGATAGCCCATCGTAGGCACGTGCTTTAAACGATACAATATTTCCTGTTGGAATTGGAATTAAAGAATTCCATTTTGGGTTCCAGCCATCGACACCATTTGTATCTATATTATTATCGAATGTTAACGTGTTTCCATTTTCATCTTGTACTTCAAATTCTACTTGCGCTGTTAGTGTTCCTTGAACAGTTGCATTTAGCGTAATTTCTTTAATATCAAATGGAGTTGTATATCCATAAATATCGACAACTTGAGAATCAAAATTTATTCCATTTATTAGCTTCAAATTACTATTAGTTCTTACCTCTGAAAAAATAGGACCAATAGATTGAAACACATAATTAGTAGACGATGTCTGTGCTTGTGCACCACCAGAGTCATATGCTTGCGTAATTTTTAAGTTAGATAAATTAATGTTAATGTCTTGTGTATTAACACTTTCTACATTGCCTGCTAAATCCATACTAAAATACTTAACTGTTGTATTATCGTAAATAATAATTGTATCTGAAAATGTATCAGATGACTGGCTGGGCTGGCTTCCATCTATTGTAAAAAAAGTAGTTGCCGAGCTTTCTGTTTCCAAACGTAAATATTGTGGTTCTGAATAAGTTCCAGATGCCACTGTAGGTTGTGTTGTAGGCGCTGTTTTATCTATTGTAACTATTATTTTTTGTATACGTTCTGTGTTTCCTAACGCATCTATACTATAAAAACTTAATGTATTTTTTCCTTCTGTTGAGATTGTAATTGTAGAACTTGCTGTATATGCAATAAATGTATCTGTATTTAACCGGTACATTGTTGTTGATTGCTCATTTGTTGAAAATGAAAATGTTTGATTTTGAGTATATAAACCAGAACTTAAACTACATAGTGTATCTGGGCCTACTTGATCGATTGTAATATCTAATGAATTAACAGATTCTGTGTTTCCTAGCGTATCTACACTAAAATATTTTACTGTAGCTGTTTGAGTTATTGAAACAGAAAAATCAAACACAGTTGAATTTGTATCTGGAGTTAATCCATTAGTCGTATAATAAGTTGTTGAATCTTCGTTTGTTGTAAATATAATATTTTGAAAATTACTATAGCTTCCTTCTACTACTGAAGATGATGTTATTGGTGGGATTTTATCAATTTCAATCTGTAATTGTTTAACGTCTTCTACATTTGAGTATAAATCTACACTAAAAAACTTTATTTGTGTTGTTTGAGAAATAGAAATTGGAGTTGTATATTGTGTTGAACTTGTCGATGGAGTTGAGGAATCTAGTGTATAGTAAATAGTTGTTTGTTCGTTACTGGTTAGTTCTACATTTTGATCTATTGCATAAGCGCCTTCACCTACAGAGGCTGTTGTTGTTGCGGCTTGGTAATCAATTGAAATTACTTGAGATTTTATAGCTTCATTGTTTTCAGCTAAATCTTGAGCAAAAAACTTTAGTGTTTTTGTATTATCAACATCAAATTTACCTGTATATTTTAACGAATTTACTGTAGGGTCTGAGCCATCTAAAGTGTAAAAAACATTGGCCTGTTCATTTACTGAAAATTCTATTTCTTGAACCGTATTATGCCCACCTGAAATACTTACCGATGAAATAGGTGTAATTCTATCAATAATTATGTTTACTGATGTAACAGCTTCTGTATTTCCAAGTGAATCCACACTAAAATATGTAATTAAGCTAGACTCACTCACATTAATAGTATTTGTAAATACGGTTGAACTTGTATTGGGCGTTTGTCCATCTAGTGTAAAGTAAATAGTACTAGTTTCGTTACTAGAAAGATTAACTAGTTGGGTTGAATTATAATATCCTGTCGAAACAGAGGATGTGCTGGTTGCAGGTAATTTATCAATAATATATTCGTTTGATTGTATTTGCTCAGAGGTTCCAGCAAGATCTATACTAAAATATTTAAGTGTTGATGTTTGATTGACTGATAATGGGCTTAAATAAACTGTTGAATTGGTATCGGGATCTAATCCATCTAAACTAAAGAATATGCTTGCAGACTCATCTGTAGATAAGGCAACTGTTTGATTTTGGTTATAACCTCCACTTACAACAGATGCTGTTGTAGTAGGTGCGATTTTATCGATTTGAATATCTATGCTTTGGATTTGCTCTATATTTCCAACTAAATCGACACTAAAAAACGTTACAATTGCACTTTCTTGAAGTGTAAAGTTAGTTGTGAATTTGGTTGAGCTTGTTGTTGGTGTGGAATTATCTAGGGTAAAATAAATATCTGCTGTTTCATTTACACTTAAGCCGATACTCTGATTGCTATTGTAAATTCCAGCTAACACAGATGATGTTGAAATTGCGGAATCTTTATCGATAATTATAGATATACTCTTACTGGATTCTTCGTTTAAGGCTGTATCTACACTGAAATAATTTATGGTTGTTGTATTCTCTATTAAAATTGCACTACTATAAATTGTTGAATTAGTTGAGGGTGTACTGCCATCGAGTGTAAAATAAATCACGCCAGGCTCAGTAACAGTTAATTCTAACGATTGATTCTGAGCAAACCTACCAGAACTCAATGATGCTGTTGTTTGAGGAAATTGTTTATCTATTTGAATACTTACTGTTTGCATAGACTCCGTATTACCGGCAACATCTTTACTAAAATAATTTAGGGTTGTACTTGATTGAATGTTTATTGGTGTTGAAAAAACAGTCGATGATTGTGTGGGATTAGAGCCATCTAATGTATAAAAAATGTCTGCTGCTTCATTGGTTGTTAAATCAACCGTTTGATTACTGTTATATAACCCGCTACTAACAGAGGCTGATGTTACTGGATCTTGTTTGTCTATTGTAAGTGTTATGGTGTTCATACTTGCTTCTTGATTTCCTACTAAATCAATTGCAAAAAATGTCACAACTGTAGTTGTTTGAATATCGATAGCCGATGTAAACAGTTGAGATTGCTGTGACGGAGCACTTCCATCTAGACTATAATATATATTTGATGTTTCAGAGGCAGATAACTCAACTACCAAATCTGTATTATAACTTCCCGTTACAACTGACGAATTTGAAATAGGATTCGTTGTATCTATCCCAATTAACACTGAGTTTATATCTTCTATATTATTTGCTAAATCAACACTAAAAAACTTGATTAAAGTTGTTGTAGAAACTTCGATTGGATTTGAAAACACGCTCGATTGCAGGCTTGGTTCTGATCCATCTATAGTAAAGTAAATTGTTGTTGTTTCATTAGATGTTAACGTAACATTTTGAGTTTGATTATAAACGCCTTGAGAAATATCTGAACTACTATTAGCTGAATCTTTATCTATAACATAGCTTACCGAATTCACATCTTCTGTATTTAAATGAACATCTATACTAAAGAATTTTAATATTGTTGTTTTATCTACTGTGATTGTCTGTATATATCTGGTAGAACTTTCGGTTGGGGTTGACCCATCTAGGCTAAAATAAGTTCGTGCTTGCTCGTTTGTAGTTAACTTTATTTGTTTTGTTTGATTATAAATTCCGCCTGAAATATTAGGAACTGTTGTTGGAGCTTCACGATCAAATGTTAATGTTACAATTTGAATATCTGCTAGATTTCCAGCAAGGTCTTTTGCAAAAAACTTTAATACTGTTGTTTCGTTTATGGCTAATGCAGATACATATTGAGACGATCTCTGTGTTGGGTTAGTACCATCTAGGCTATAATAAATTGTTGCTGTTTCATCTACTGTTAAATCTACATTTTGTGTTGTTGTATAAAAGTCAGATTCTACACTCGCCGCTACTACTGGTGTTTGTTTATCTATTTGTAAACTAACTGTATTTACAGATTCTTGATTTCCTAGCTCATCTACACTAAAAAATTTAATATCTGCTGTAGCACTTATTGTAAATGGCGCACTATATTTAGTTGACTCTAAACTTGGAGTACTTCCATCTAAACTATAATAAATATCTGCTGGGGGGCTACTACTTAGCGCAACTACTTGATTTGCGTTATATAGCCCACTACTTATATTAGAATTACTAGATGGGGCTTGGGTATCTAGCTGAATATACACGGTACGTATATTTTCTATATTCCCTGCTAAATCTACACTAAAAAACTTTAGTGTTGTTGTTGCACTAACAGATATTGCACTTGTGTATTGAGCTGAACTTGTTGTTGGGTTACTTTCATCTGTTGTGTAATAAATTGTTGTTTGCTCATTACTTGTTAGTACCACACCCTGATTACTTGCATAGGTTCCTGTTACTACTGAGGAATTTGTTGTTGCGGCTGTTTTATCGATATCTATTTCTAAGCTTTTAACATCTTCTACATTGCCCACACTATCGACACTAAAATACTTTAATGTTGTTGTTTGGGTTATTACAATTGCATTTGTATATTGTGTTGATGATGTTGTAGGCGTACTTGAATCTGTTGTGTAATATATGTTTGCTGGTTCATTACTTGTTAAATCTACTGCTTTATTGGTGTTATATAATCCACTTGCTAGTAAACTACTAGTTGTTGCCGCTTGGTTATCTATAATTATTTCTGTTGTCTTTTTTGTGCTTTCATTTCCAACATCATCTACACTAAAATAAGTTATTGTTGTCGTGTTTGTTAAGGTAATTTCTGTACTATATACTTGTGAACTTGTCGTTGGTTCTTGCCCATTGGTTGTATAATATATCGTTGCTGCTTTTGTACTATTTAGGCCTACACTTTGATCTCCCTTATAGCTCCCACTAGCTAAATTTGCACTTACTGCTGGGCTTATCCTATCTATTTCTATAACAACTTGTTGTATATTTTCTACATTTCCTGCTAAATCCACACTAAAAAACTTAATTGTTGTTGTTTGGCTTATATCTAATGTTCTAGAATATATGGGAGAACTTGTTGTTGGGTTAGTTCCATTAATTGTAAAATGTATATTTCCATTTTCATTGTTATTTATACTTAAATCTACTGCCTGAGAACTATTATATCTGCCAGTTGCTATAGTTGAACTACTACTTGGGGCTAGTTTATCTATTTGAATGGCTAGTGTATTTATACTTTCTTCATTTCCAAATTCATCGATACTAAAAAACTTGATTGTTGTTGTTTGGCTTATGTTTATTGCTTGGGTGTACACTTGCGAACTACTACTTGGGTCATTTCCATTTAGGCTGTAATAAATAACTCCTGTCTCATTATTATTTATACTTAATTCTACACTTTGATTTGTGTTGTATAAGCCACTTGTTACACTTGAACTACTTGTTGTTGCAAGTGTATCTATTTCTATTTGTGTATTTACTAAATCTCCTTTATTGCCAATGTCATCTATTGCAAAATATTTTAACGTGGTTGTAGCACTTATTGTGATTGAGCCTGTATACACTGTACTTATTGTTTCGTGAGGCGTGGTTCCGTTTGTTGTGAAGTAAATTTTTCCTTGCTTGCTACTACTTAATTCTACGTGTTGGGTTGTTCCATAAATTCCTGCTACTACGGTTGTACTTACCGTTGGTTTTACTTTGTCTATTTGTATACTTAGACTATTTATTTCTTCTTGATTTCCTAGCTCATCTACACTAAAAAATTTAACTTCTGTTGTGGCACTTAGTGTAAATGGGGCACTATATTTGGTTGAGTCTAAACTTGGAGCTGTGCCATCTAGGCTATAATAAATATCTGCTGGGGGGCTACTACTTAGCGCTACTATTTTATTTACGTTATATAACCCACTACTTATATTAGAACTACTTGATGGGGCTTGGGTATCTAGTGTAATTAAAACTGTTTTCGTATTTTCTACATTTCCTGCTAAATCGATGCTCATAAATTTTAATGCTGTTGTATTATTAATTAAAATTACACCTATGTACTCTAGTGAACTTGCTGTTGGTTCAGTTTCATCTGTAGTGTAATAAATTGTTGTAGCTTCATTACTTGTTAAGTCTACACTTTGGTTACTTGCATACGTTCCTTGCACAACCGAGGAACTTGTTGTGGCAGCTTGTTTATCTATACCTATTTCTACACTTCGAACTTCTTCTATATTTCCTACACTATCTACACTAAAAAATTTGATTGTGGTTGTTTGGATTATTGCAATTGCATTTGTGTAAACTGCAGATAAATTCGTTGGGCTACTACCATCTGTTGTATAATAAATTGTTGCAGCTTTATTTGTATTTAACTCTGCAGCTTTATTTCTATCGTAAACTCCACTTGCTACAGAACTACTTGTTATTGCCGCTTGGTTATCTATAATTATTTCTACTGTATTAATACTACTTAC
>CAXBWG010000027.1:0-11772 GCA_963979105.1 uncultured bacterium
CCAGATAAGTTATATGAAGATCAGGCGTGTGCATCGACATCGAATCGGAATTTTATTGGAAGACAAGGAAGTCCAAATGGACGTACATTTTTAGTTAGTCCGTTAATGGCAGCAGCTGCAGCTGTTGAGGGTGCTCTTGTAGATGTAAGAGGGGAATTATAATATGAAAATTGAATCTGTTATTGGAAGTGGGGTTCCTTTGTTAGGTGATGATGTAGATACAGATAGAATTATTCCGGCTCGATTTTTAAAAGAAATTTCGTTTGAAAATATGGGTAAATATGTGTTTATGGATGAACGATTTGATTCTAAGGGCATAAAAAAAGCTCATTCATTTAATGATCCTCGGTATGATAAAGGAACTATTTTGATTGTTGGAAAAAACTTTGGGTGTGGGTCTTCTAGAGAACATGCTCCTCAGGCAATTTTTAGACATGGGATTAAGGCAATTATTGGTGAATCTTTTGCCGAGATATTTTCTGGTAATTGTAAGGCGATTGGATTACCTGCTGTTCGTGCTAGCCAGAAAGATATAGAGACTTTAGTTACATTTATAAAAAAGCGGCCAGATACTCCGATTACTATTAATTTGGTAAGTCGGCGTGTTCGTTATTTTGAAGAATCGTTTTTGGTAGATATTCCAGAGGCTCAGCGTGAATCTTTTTTAACCGGAACTTGGAATGTGTTAGGCTTATTAAAAGAAAATATAACTCAAATTAATAAAGTGGCAGAGAGTTTAGCTTATGGGGATAATACCCATGGCCATTTTATTTAATTATTAATTTATTTTTTTGATTTTATAATAGATTTATTCTTTGAGAGAACCCAAAGTTTATAACAGTCCCATTAAAGCTATCTGATGAAAAGGCACCTTGGTAGCCTAGTTTTGTAATAAATGAAGTGTTGTTAATTAATTTATAAGACAGGGTAAGTGTTTCTTGATGAATAGTGCCATTATTTACATTTATTCCACCGCCACCAGCAGCTCCTATTAATAGTTCAATTCCTAAATCTAGTTTTGGTAGTAGGTTTTTATGAATATGAAGTCCAAAATCACCTTCTGCATAAGCCCCTACTTCGCCATCGTAGGCCCAATATGTTGAAAGAATGCCATTTATGTAATTAGTAATTGGTAAACTAAGTCCGCATCCAAAAAATTGAATTTTATTTTCATAGGCTTTATTTGTTTTAAGCTCGATGTTTTTTGCAGGGAATGTTGTTTTGTTTTCGATGAACCAAGAAACATTATAAGGACTTTTTTTTGATATAGCGATGTTTTGGACTGTATTATTAGTGGCGTTTTTGTTTAATAATGCGTTAAATTTTAGACCTAGCGAGCTTTGCCATGTTTCAAAGGTGCCAGATGGCGCACGAATATAACCAAGAGTTGTAGCTAGTGCAATTGATTGATTAAGTTTATAGGTTGCTTGTAGTTGTGGATGAATTAAAAGCCCACCTCCCGTATCAATATTTCCACCACCCGCCATACCAATTTTGAGTTGGGGGATAAGCTGAAATTTTGAAAATGTGTAATTATAACCAGTTCCAATAAAAATAGCACCAAAGCCATCTGCGGGTGCAGAATTAGCCCCACTTAAACTAAAAATTCCAAGCCAGTTTTTGTGCCATTGTTTGTTAATATCTAACGATAAAAGTGTAATTTTATTATCTATAAGTGTTGAATTTCGTCCTTGATTTTGCGATGTTGGAAAATAGGTTGTAGCTGATGGTGTAAGTGAAAATGGATATTGAGTTAACGTGTTTAATTTTATAGGTGTATAGAGAGTTTTTTTTGAATTAGAGTTAATAAAAAACGATATGTTAGAGGAATACCCAAATATAATTTCGGGATCTAGTTGAGTATGTGAAATTTGTTGTTTTGTAATACCTAACCAAAATTTCGATTTTTTTAATGTGTATCCAATATAGCTATGTGCTCGAATCATTTCGCCATCTCCAGGAAATGCACTAGCCCCACCACCTCCTCCAATAAATAGTCCAATATCTAAAATAAAGGGTTTAAATTTGCTTATACGAATACCTGGTGTGATACCTGCTGTAAAAAATCCACCATAATCGCCAGTGATTGCCCCATAGCCTCCAATTCCTAGATATGCCTTTGGATGAAAAAAATTATTTAGTTCATAATGAACGCCCATTAGTCCCATTGGGTTATTTGCAGGTGTGGTTATTGTTTCATAAGTTAATCGCATATCATATTGTTTTTTGGTGTAGGTAACTGTTTTTTGTGCATTAGTAGGTGTGATTAGTAGAAAAAATAGGAGTGTTGTTAGTATGAAATTAGGTCCACTATTTTTTAAATTTAGCATTTGACTATTATGGTAACAATTAAATAACTATGACAACAGATGATTTTACGAAAAATAAAATTGAAAATAAAGTAAAGGATCAACAAAAAATGTCCTATAATCTAAAGGGCATTTTTTGTAATATATTTTTATGGTGTTGTAATACTAGCAGAAAACATAGTTGCTGCATTTGTAAACGATATATTTGCATTAGTTAAATCAATTACATTCCAGCCGGCTGTTGTTTTTGCACTTATTACGGGAGCCACTAAAGTTTCAATATCTGATGATGCTTGGGATGCTGAATCTAAGGAGGTATCACACGATAGGGTATCTGTTGTAGAGGTAATCGTTCCTAAAGATCTATTAATACATCCATTTAAATCGCTATAGGTACTTCCAGATTCATTTGCATTATCTGAAATGCCAAATGATACGGCACAAGTAGAGGTTAAATCATTTGTAATCCCTGCTCCAGAATATACAATATAATCTGTATCAGACCCACTTTCATATACCATTACATGTGTTGTTGTGCTGTCCATAAACAATCGATATACATATACTGATTCTGAAGAGGTATTGTCTGCGGGTACAGATAAATATTCAGCTCTTAAATTACTATCATCTATATCATAAAGTATAGAGGTTCTATATTCGTGTCCTGCATTAGAACCACTTATATTTTTTTCACTTGTTGCCACATTAATTTCATCTGCACTGTAGCGTAAGTAATAGTTAAATGTAGACGGATTTGCTTCCATTTCGACTGAAATTGCTTTATCAAATAATGTTATGTCTGATGCTTCTGTAACATTTACAGTTAATGTTGAGCCAAGCATTGCGGCTGAGTCTCCAGAAAATGAAATTCCGCATTCAGATTCAAAATGTGTTGCGAGTGTTGGTGTTAAACTAAATGTATGGTCTCCATTTGTTGGATACCCTTCTGCATCGACATCTGCAATTGCTATGCCAATTCCACAAAAAAGCTGTAATGCGTTATTCATGCGTCCCATCATATTGGTAGCGGCCCCATTTGAATTTGCAGAATTTGGGTCGAATTGGGTATCTAAATATGATTTTATAGAAATATTTTCAGTACTTAGTTCCGGATTTCGAACAGAAATATTGGTTGTGACAGTATAATGTGGATCTAGTGCATCTGCATATAAAGACGAAAATAAAAATGATACAGACGTTGTAGAACCAGTTTTATTTGTAGGTGATAATCTTTGAGATTTGTTTATTTTTTTGGTTACAGTTTTATATGTTTTTAGCATGGCAGAGTCTGTAGAATCTGGTATGCTGTTGCTGTCATCACTTATATCGCAGCTAGTTAATAATAGTGAAAATGATAATAGTGTAAATATTGCACAAGCGATTTTTAGTGATTTTTTTATCATTAGAATTTCCCCTTTTTTTAATTTGTCCTAATTTTATTATAAGATGAATAGTGAAAAAAGAATAATTTTTTAGTTTTAAGATGAATTTTAAAGATTATGGGAATGTTTTTTTTATAATTAATTTATTGTAAAAAAACGTTTATTGCTGGCAAATATATTTTTTTCTTTTTACAACATATTCCTAATTTTAGTTTTTCTAAAGGGGGGGTTAATTTTATCTGATCAATTTTTGATTTTAGTGGATTAGTTTTATACACAAGTTCCGGTACAATACTTGCACCATATCCGAGGCTAACTAAACTCATAATTCCTTCAAATCCGGAAGTTTCAGTGAATAATTTCGGTGTAATATTTTGAGTTTTAAACCAATTCATCATATATTGTTTTGCAAGTCCTGATTTAGGATAAATAAAGGGGAGTTTTTGTGTTTGGATATCGTTAATAGTTCGGCCTTTAGGTGTAATGAGAGCTAAAGGTATTGTTTTTATGTTTTTTGTTTTGATATCTTGTGGCCTTTGTTTAAATAAGATTGGAGGTCCCATCCCAAAGATTCTGCATTTTTGATGATATGTTCGGGTTTTTCGTCGATAGAAATATAAATACATCTTTCGCCGAGTTCGATTCCTTTTTTTAGGAATTGTAAAGTGAAGATGGTTTTTCCTGTTCCTGGTTCACCAGAGATTAAGTATGCGCGTCCTTTTGGGAATCCGCCATATAAGAGGGTGTCTAGTTTTTCTATGCCTGTTTTTACTTTTTCCATGAAATTTAACTTAAAGGATACCGTGTATAGGCGTGCTCAGGCAAGGGAAATGCTTAAGGAGTATTTTAATGTAAGGGAGGTGGGTTTATTGAGAAAAGGCCTTAATTTCAAATTAATTATTTTTTGGTTAGATTTTTTGTTTTGTATTAGAAATTAGGTGGCACATCTTCATGATTTGATTGCGAATCACAAAGATGTGTTGTTTTATTTAAGTGTTATTGTTGGCCCATTTAAATCTTGTATATGTTTGAATGGTGTATTCGGGATAAACCTCTTCATCCATATCCGAAGCCATTAAGAAGCTTAGCGAATTATCGCTGTTTCTGCAGTTGTATAGTTTTGATTCCATATTATCAGATTCGGAGGAAGGAAGCGTTGTTGTAATTTTTGACGCGTCAAATGATGCAAAATCAATGATTGAGTAGACAGATCCTATGGGGGCACATTTTACTTGTGTTGGTTCGAAAAGAGATTCATCAACTGTCCATTTTGTCGGAGGATTTAGCGCTTCTCTTACATCTGGAGGGGCTACTCCTAATCGAGCCGTTGGAATCGATCCCCCTCCAAAATATTCTTCTATGTGTAAAGAGCCAGCTTTATGCGCGTTGTTCGCAAAGATTGAGCTCATCGCGCCTTCGGATAGGCTTCGAACATCTTCCATTTCGATAGTGTGACCTTTTTCTGTTAAATCACGGGTAAAGCTTTGGGCTCTATAATAAGTTCCTTCTAAATTTCCATCTCGGCCTAAAGAAAGTTCTCGAATGAATTCGGGTATATTTTGTAATGCGTTTACGGTTGCTAATTTGTATCCAGTAAGAGGTTTTCCTGTTTTAATGTCTTTATTAATCGAGTTGTATGTAATTGATCCGTGTTTATAGTTATTTTCCATAGACTCGACTTCTTGAGGCGTGTATTTTGAATCTCCGCAGGCATTGCCATTGTTTACTATTCCTACGGTAGCTCTAAAAAAGCTGTCACAAACATCGCTGCTTAGACAGGGGGACATTTTTTCGGCAAGCATGTCATGGATATTGTTTATATTATGACCTGGGCATGTGGTCGCTCTGTTTGTAGGTGTCCCATCCATTGTAATGGCTGTATACGATATTGCTAAGGTTGCTAAGTTTCTTAAAATTTCCATAATTATATTTTTCCTTTTTTTTGAGGGGGGATGATATTTTTTCTCATTATTTAGTTATCGAGATTTAAATTAGAATATTTCAATTTTTTTTCCGAAATGCAGTGTTTTACTAAGATCTAAAAAAATTTTTAAATGATTTATGTCCATTATTTTAATATAGCATAAAATGTAATATTTTATTGATAAATATTTAATATACTGAAATAGTAAAATGTATTATATTTTTTATATTAAATTTAGGAGATCGAATATATGACAGCACAAAATTGGAATGCAAGTGACTATGCTAATCAGTCACAGGCTCAGTTTAAATGGGCTACTGAAATGATTTCAACAATGACAATTTCTCAAGAAGATTCTATTTTAGATATTGGGTGTGGCGATGGAAAAATAACGGCTTTGTTAGCTAAGATGTGTTTGAGAGGACATGTAGTGGGAATAGATGTATCTCAAGATATGATTGAAATGGCCAAGTTTAAATATAATTTAAAAGAATATGCTAATTTATCGTTTCAACATTTATTGGCACAGCAGCTGTTGTTTAAGGAAGAGTTTGATATTGTATTTTCTAATTCTACAATGCATTGGATTGTAGATCATATTCCTGTTTTAAAAGGAATATATTCTGCATTAAAACCGAATGGGAGAGTATATTTAAAGTTTGGAGGATTAGGAACATAAGAGTCATTTCAACCAATGATTAATTCAATGTTGGTTAGTAAAAAATGGTTTAGTTATTTTATAAATTTTAAGCCAAGTTGGGGGTTTTATAATGATAAAACGTATTTAATATGGTTAAAGCAATGTAGATTAAGCCCAGTTAAGGTTCGGTTGGTACCCTCTAATATGGTTCATGAAAGTGTAGATAAATTAGAAGGTTGGGTTCGTACTACTTGGCATCCGTATTTAGCGCAAATTCCAGAAGGTTTTAGGAATGATTTTGTAGGAGAGTTAGTGTTTAGGTATCTTAAAGTTTATCCTGTTGATATGAATGGGTATACCAATGTAAAAATGATTCGTTTGGAAGTAGAAGCTATTAAATTGGTTTAATAGAGTGTTGCCTTTATTTTGAGGATTTTTATATAAATTTGATGTTGGTATATTGGTGGAGGTGACCGGAATTGAACCGGTGTCCAAAATAGCTTAAAAAAAAGGCGCTACGAGTGTAGTTGTTGTATTAATTTAACTTACAGTATCCCCAACAACAGGGTTAATTGTAAGCGTGATAAACAATTTCGTAATAAATGCTTTATCGGTACATTTAAAACTAGTTGGCAATTTTCATATTAAAGCTAGCCAACCTTCGCTCTAATATGGGTAGCTAGCTTAATTAAGCAGCTACGGCTTGTTGGCCCCAAGGGCCAGTTACAGTGTTATCTGCGGTTGTTTTTTTCTGCCTTTTTACGAGGCCGGGCAGCTCCTCGACTCGCTCCTTAATTCGAAGATCTATTCTGTCGAAACCAAAACACCCCCATATATATTTATTTTAGGTTAAATTTAGTAGTTTTACAATTAATTAGGTTAATTTTGTTTTTAAATCAGTTTATTTTTTTGTATTATGCTTAATTTTTATGCTTTTTTACTATTTTGGTTCTTTTTATGTACCATGATGGCTTTAAATTAATTATTTCATCAAGATTTAGATTGCTTTTCAATGCTCTTCTCAATTTAGCTGGTATTCCTTCACTTTGTTCGGTATATATATAATGTGCATTCATGCCTTTATCATTCATCTAAAAAATTAAATTTCTCCTATTTTTTAATTTTAGATATTAACGCATGTATTGCCAAAAAAAGTGGGGTTAAAACTGCCGAATAAGTTATAGGAAGGAAAAAAATATATAAACACTTTCATTAAGTGCTTCTTCTATTGGGAGACGTTTTTCAAAAGGCATTGTTAATATATTTAAAATATTTATTATATAATCAGTAATTATTAAAGAATCAACAAAAAAACCTAAATCTAATAATATTAATCCTAAAAACAAACTAGCAATTAACAACATATTTAACATAAATAAAAAACTAAAGGTTAAAATAAATTTTTACCGAATATCTTTTTCATATAAATCCCCAATCAGAGCATCCTGCCGACCTTCATTGTTTTCTGTATAATAAACGCCCTTTAGCTGGAATCCCTTCTCTTTTCCTTAAATTTAGATATTAACGTATGTATTATCAAAACAAACGGGGTTAAAATAATTGAATCAACTAATGTAATACATACAATAGTAAAGAATGTTGATTCTATCAAAATTAATAAATTTAGAAACTCAAAAATTCTAGCCGGATATGAAATCCAAATACTTGCTAAAAACTCCATTAACCCAGACGCTTCTTTATCAGCAAAACCAAAACCTAAACCACCATAAAATATAAAATATAAAGTAAGTGTTAATACCAACAAAAAGTTAAATATAAAGCATAAAAGAAATATTTTCTTAATTGAATTATCGAATATTTTTTTCATATATATCATTAACAAGTGCGTCTTGTTGTCCATCTTCATTATTAGTGTAAAAGAAATGTTTTTCACCTTTAGTCTTTACAGCTTTAGATAAATCTACAGTAGGCGCCAACGGATCATCAGGAATATCATAACGAATAACATTTTTTATATTATCTTCTTTATTAATATTACGCATTAAATGACTATTTTCTTTTATAGGCGAGCCAATTAGAATTAAATTATCTACCACCTTGCCGTCCCTCGCATTACGTATAGCGGCATATGTTGCATCTACGGAGCCCATTGAATAACCTACAAGGGTATATTGGCCATCAGAACGATCATAAGAGTCTTCAATCGTATGAACAGCATTTATTTCACCAAGATTTAGATTGCTTCTCAACGCTCTTCCCAACTTGCCTGGTGTTCCTTCACTACGTTCGGTATATATATAATGTGCATTCATGCCTTTATCATTCATTTTTTTGACAATTTCTTCACTATATTTATCTGTATTTTCTTTATCTCCTGCTCCACCAACAAAATCAATTTGTGGCTGAACATACACGACATCGGCCGCATTCATATTTGCATCACCAAAGTCTTGCAATCTTATATCTGCTTTAAATTTTGCAACATTTTTAACTGGCATACTTTCTTTTCCAGAATAATGTTCTAACTGCTCTAATGCATTATACCCATACTCTGTTGAGATATCTTGACGCGTTTGGCTAAATTCTCTGCCTTTATTTGCATCGACAAAATGACTTAGCTCGTTAGCCAAAGTTGAGATTAATTGCGACTTATTACCATCCATTTTAGCTGCATTCAGATAGATTACGTGGTTAGCTCCATCAAAGAAGGCATTCATATCGGCTTTGCTAATAGGATTACCAAGCACCACTGTTTTTTTTTGAGAGGCTGACATGGTATCTGAATTATAAATAATAACGTTTAAATTTTCATCGTTTAAACCATTTGCTTCAACTGCTTTTTTTGCAAGAGTCGTGAGCGCAGCCTCAGCCTTTTTTTTATTATTATAAATAGTATCTAAAGCAAGGTTTAATGTCTCATTTGTTTTAAGTTGATAGGCTAATTCCTGATTTCGTTTTAAACTGTCATAATCGTCATGTAAAGTATCTATTGAAGTAGCCGATACATGTCTAGCTACTGCATAAATAGCATTTTTTAGACTTTGTAGAGTGTGAGAGAGGTGTGTGCGTGAAGTAGCACTTAACTTACCTAATTCAAATTTAGGTTTAAGAGTAGGCGTGTGAATAAGATCTTCTTGTGACTGTTCTTTTTTTTCTTGTTCAACTCTGGTAGTTGCTTTAATGCTATGAAAGGTTAAGGTGTTTTTCGGGTTTGTTTTAAATGGATTTGAAGCTAGGATATTTTCGTTTACAGTTCTTGAAGAAGTGGCTTTGGGGTTACTAGTGAAATAACTTTCTAAAATCATTTTTTGTTTAGATAGGCTATCTGTCGTTTTGTTTTTTTTTGTTTTTATTTTTTCAGAAGACTTTAACGTATCTGGCATGGTTAATTGGTTATATAACTGCAGGTTGGCTATTGCCTCTTCTACGGTTTTATTTGGGGGTTTAAGGGGGGTGGGAGCTTTGATTGTAGATGAAAATAGTTTATTTGATAAAGCTTTCGAATGTAGACTTAATGTTAACTTGTTAGATTTTTTAGATTCACTATTCATAAATTCGGGTACCTTAAGTTAGGTAAATGTAGAGGGATTAAAGGGTAATGTCAACTTAAACACAAAGGCACTCGTGATATTTTTGGATTTTTAAATCTTTATAATAGTTCTTAAGAAATATGAGTGTGAATTAAAAATATGATTTTTTTGTAAAAATTTAATCTTTTTTTGTAACTACTCTGGTACTTTTTACACATAAGACTCTGACACCTTTTTTCCACCTTTTTTTTCGAATTAATTAAATCGTAATAAACTCATAATTTAAATCTAATAAATAGCGATCAAGATGTCTTTATAGTAACAACGTATTGGTAGCTTTTATTGGGTTTTGTTTTGTTGTTTGGTTTTATTATTTAATTATTTTTAATAAATAAGAGTTTCTTTTAAAAAAGGGAGATAATATGGATCCAGTAAATTTTGTTACAAGTAAATCGCTTTCTAATATTAATGGGTCTTTAACTGCAGATAGTAATAAAGGTAGAGAGTTAACGCGTACTATTTCTGATACTCAAACTTTAATGAGTTTTCATAAGCAGCATGCAACGCTTTCAGATCTTCAGCAGCATGTAAATTATTATAATCAGCTTACTAATATACCTAAAAAACAAGAATGTTTAAGTTCTATATTTAAGCAAACCTATAACTTAGTTTTACAGCATACTCACTTAAAAAGATCAGGTATACCCTTTGATTCTATTGTATCTTCGCCGCAATATGATGAAGCCTGTAAGGTGTTTGTGGATTCGTTAACAAATTTGCCTAAATTATCTATTAATCATTTATTAGTGCATTGGAATGATTTTGATACGTCTATTAAAAATATTACATTGGGAGAAATGTATATTAATGAGTATCTTAAAATGGAACGTGGACGATTAAGTCATGAAAATGATGCAGATGAATCCTATGATGTAATGGATAAAATTACAGAGTCTATTCAAAGAAGTTTAAAAGAGTTAGTACGTGATTGTTTAGGATTAGATGGGGTGAGTCGATTAGAGAAGCGCTGCGCATATTTACAAAAGGTTAATCGTAATTATGAATTACAGCTAGATAGGTTTAGTCAAAATGTGTGTTTTGCAAAACTTTCTGGAACACAGTTGCCTAAATTGCCTGAATCAGAATCGGTGTTGTTTCCAGAGCTTATTCAATTTTCTTTATTAAATAAAATTGAGTTTTGTTTGAGGTCGTTTGATTTGGAAGATTCTACAATTTATGAAGACTTTCAAGGATTAAGAGCAACTGTAGATAAAGAAGAGTTAGAAAAGGAATGTTGTAGATTTTGTGAATCGTTTTTTGAAAAATTCGGGCCAAATTCGCCTACATATCCAGAAAACTTTAGTGAATTTAATGATGTAAAAAAAATCGGGTTTTATTTGCATATGTTAATGTATGAGTCTTTTGTTGCGCCTTTTAAGGCAATTTGTAGTTTGCCTGTAAGTAAATTAGTATCTTTAGTAACTGAAAAGACAGTAGAAGAAACACCGGATTTATCTCGTTCTAAGCAGCATTATCAAAGTCAATTTAAAGATTTAAATGTATTATATGCACAATCAGCAGATCCTGCTGTTTGGGTGCATCCAGAGGTTGCATTAACGTTTTTAGCTAGAACCATTGTTGATATTATTGTAGATTCTAAACCTATTACGCGTGCACGATTACCAGAAACGTTATGCCCGTTTAGAACAGATTTAATTTCTGTTCAAACACAAATTCAACAATTACTTGCAGCACAAGTGTCGTGGTTAACTTGCATGCCTTTTTTTAAACAATCTCAAGCGCTTACATTTGATTTGTTATATTTTTGTGTTCAAGATTCAGGTGTAAATCCAGATGCTATATAGTCGGTTTTATCGCGCGATATTTCAGACGAACAGAAAGATATGGCTAAGTCTGTGATTCAAAAGAATTTAAATCCAGAAAGTTCTGTATCGGGTTTGTTGATCGATAGATTTAAACAGTTTTTATATAGAGCGATATTAGAGCCATACCGGTATACTCAAGA
>CAXBWG010000028.1:0-11704 GCA_963979105.1 uncultured bacterium
ATTCCATTATTAGAACTTACCTATAATTGGGATCCAGAAATTTATGACGGAGGTCGTAATTTTGGGCATTTAGCTTTTGGAGTCGATAATATTTATGATACGTGTGAACATTTGCAAAAAATGGGTATTTCAATATTACGACCACCTAAAGATGGGTACATGGCCTTTATAAAATCGCCCGATGGTATTTCTATTGAACTTTTACAAATTGGAGATCGGTTAATCCCACAAGAGCCGTGGAAGTCTATGGCATCTACTGGAACCTGGTAGGCTGGATAAACTATTCAAATTTCCACTTATACTTATAAAATAGGTCTGGAGTAATCCATCTATTATTGGACACTATTGATTGGGCTATCTTCGATAATTTTATATGAATATGGTTATTTTGTTTCTTGGAAAGATAGTTTGTTTATTACAGGACTTAAATCAAGAGATGTTAGGAGACTTAGCTTAAAAAATAATAATGGTGCATGAAGAGCGATTATTGGGTGATTTAGGGTTAAAAATGGCGTTATATAACAGTTGCTAAAACAGGAGAGTTCTATTTATTAGAAGCTGCAGTGAATAAAGAACCTGAATTTTTACGGGGTCAATTTTTTATAGAAAAATATCGCTTTGATATGATTATGCAGGGATTTAAATAATAAGTTTATCTGTTTATTATTTTATTCTTTTTTTTACTTGTGTTTGGCCATCTTTTATAAGTAAGATTTTAACTCTCTTTAGGTGGTAGATTCTGTTTTTTCTTTTTTATTTTCTTCATTTATTGGATTTGTTAATGTATTAACTAGTTCTTGATGGGTTTGTATAAATGTTTTGATTTCTTGTGTTGATGTTTGTGTTAGTTCTTCATGAAATTTGTTCCATTCAGGCGTATAACTGGAGTTCTTAACTGCTAAGAATAATGATAATGCAGCAATCTTTATAACTTCAAATTTATTAAATTGATAATTTAATATTATTTTTTCGTTGAAAGAAAATGCTAATTTAAATAATTCATCAACTTTTTTGTGATCTTTTTCTGTTGTGTTTTTAAGCATTTTTTCTTTTTGAACAGATAGTAAATTTATTGGTAATACGTCATCGATTCTCCAACTTATATTTTTTAATATCCATAATTCGTAGTTTAATAGGGTATTATTATTTATTTTTTGTTGAGTTATTTCTTCTAAGGTATGTAAATTTGGTACATCTTCTGCATTTTCATTGAATTTACTTGCAATCAGAATATTTGCAATAGCAATCATTTGCCATTCCAATCTACTGAAATTTTGATTGGGTTGAATTTTATCTAACATATTAATTGCAAAATGAGTTGTAATAGGATCTAATTGAAAATAATCGCCAACATCTATCATCCATCCGATTACAGCTTTTCGATATTTTATATATATTTCATTTAACTCTTTATTTCTTCTTTCGTCTTCATTACCTGCTCTTAGAATAAGACTGTCGTAATAACTATTTAACCAAGTATGATTTAAGTTAAATACTAATGTTTCTTTTGTTTGACTTTTAGTATCTTTAACTTTTAATGGTGATTTCAGTATTTCTTTAAAACTTTGATCTAGCGTGGGGGATGAATGCTCTATTTCTTTTTTTAATGATTTATCTTCAGGGCTATCATGGCGTTTAATAGTTAATTCTTCCATTTTTTTTTCTAATATATTACTTTTACTTTCTAAGCTACTAGATAATGTACTACATGAAGCGGTAGTGCATGTTGAATCCAGGCTGGATGCTTGTTTTGGTTCATTTATTAATGGCTTGCCCTAATCTTTTGTTAATTGATGATCATTTGCATTGACTATAATAATTTCATGAGACTTATTTCTTGTTAGTCGGGGAGCTGATTTTAGATTTTTATGTTCTGGAGTTGATGTTTTTGGTTTTGTTTTTTCTTTTTTTGAAGGGGGAGTTTGAATTGCTTTTTTTGGAGATTGAGGGCGGGAGGAATAGCTATGTTCTTGAGTAGGAATTGATTGAGTTAGGCCCATAATTAATTTTTTTTAAATGTTTTAATGATATGTATATTTGCATGAAAAAAAATAAAAATAAAGATTAAATTTTTCTTTTTTTAGAGGTGTTTAATTATTTCTAAAAAATTAGGAAACGAAGTTGTAATGCAATCAAGTGAATCAATCTCGCAAGAGGTCTTGGTTGCAATACTTGCAATGATAGCAGACATGGCAATGCGGTGATCGTAATGGGTTGTAATTGTAGGTATGTGTTTAATGGGGGTTATTCCTCCATTGATTTCAAATCCATCATCGTGTTCTATGATTGAACCGCCAAATTGTGTTACTAATTCAACAATTTTTTGAATACGATCTGATTCTTTAAAACGTAATTCTTTGGCATTGGTTAGTTTCATGGTTCCTGAAGCAAACATAGCAGCAACTGCTAAGATTGGAATTTCATCTATAATATTTGCAATAGCTGAAATTGGTATAGTAATGTTTTTAAGGTGTGAGGATTTTATATGAATATCTGCAGTAGGCTCAATATCGTTTGTCTGGTTGTTTAGGTTTATATGTGCCCCCATATCTTTTAAAATATCTAATAACCCTGCTCGGGTTGGGTTAATTCCAATGTTTTTTAATGTTATTTCTAAGTTAGGGACTATTAGACCAAGAACAATAAAAAATGCAGCTGATGAAAAATCAGAAGGGATTTTAATTGTTTTGGAAAAAGGGTTTTTAAGCTCATGATTTCCTTCAAGGTTAATATGTGTGTTTTGTGTTGAGATTTTTGCATTGTAGGCCTTTAGCATTAGCTCTGTATGATTTCTGCAGACGGTTGGTTCGGTTATAGTGGTTTTTCCGGGTATAAATAAACCAGCTAGCAAGAGTGCTGATTTTACCTGGGCACTTGCTATTGGTAATGTATATGTGATTGGATTTAATGAATTCTCGGCAGTAATTGTGAGTGGCGGGCAGGTGTCGTTATTTTTGTTATGAATTCCTGTAATTTTAGCTCCCATTTGGGTTAAGGGGGTTATAATTCGTTTCATAGGTCGTGCTTGAATGGAGGTGTCTCCGGAAATAATTGAATTAAAGTTTTGCACAGCCAGTAATCCTGTAATTAGTCGAATGGATGTGCCTGAGTTTCCAACATTTAAACGCGTTTTTGGAGCTTTTAATCCCTTAAGGCCAACGCCAGAAACGCTAATTGTTGAATTAGAGGTGTCGATTGAAACTCCTAGGTGTTTAAAAATGGAAATAGTGTTTTTGCAATCTTCTGACATTAAAAAATTGCTAAATTTAGATGTGTTTGATGCAATGGACCCAATAATGATGGCTCTGTGTGAGATGGATTTGTCGCCCGGGATGGTGTTAATTGTGAAATGATTTGGTGTTAAATTTAGTTTTTTTTTAAATTTCATATGCATTATCTTACAGATTTTTAATTTATTAAACAACGATTTGAACTTGAAACCTATTTTGATTTAAACTAAATCGGTCTGATGTTTTGACGTATTAAGAGCAACTGGTTAAAATAGTATTTATTACTGTAATTATATAATAAGGATTATTTATGGATTTTAAAGAATTAGAGAAATTAGTTACGCTAGTTGAAAATGCTGGTATTTCACATTTAAGTATTGATGAAAATGGAATGAAAATTGAAATAAAAAAAGAAGCTTCGCCGTCGTATCAAATGACAGTGCCTGCTCAGGCGCCAGTGGTTCAACAACCAGTCGTTCCAGCTCCGGCTGCGACAGATCAATCAGTTGCTAAAGATGACAATTTAATTGAAGTTACCTCTCAAATGGTAGGTACTTTTTATGCGTCATCTTCACCAGAGTCTGCACCATTTGTAAAAGTGGGAGATACAGTTAGTTCAGGTCAAGTTATTTGTGTTGTTGAGGCAATGAAATTATTTAATGAAATAGAAAGTGAAGTTTCTGGTGTTGTTGAACAAATTTGTGTTTCTAATGAACAATCTGTGGAGTTTGGGCAAACATTATTTATTTTACGTAAATAAATGAGAAGCCCAAAGCGGTGGAGGTTGCAAACGCAACATGAGGCTGTTGCACAAAAGGTAGCTAGTGAGTTATCTGTTTCACCACTTATTGCTCAGTTATTACTAAATCGAAATATTACTAATTTATCTAACGCTCGGTTTTATTTGTCTGAATCACCAGAGCCTGTTCAATTTGATTCTGAATTATTAAATTCAATTTATTCTCTTATTGCTGAAACTATTGCTAGTAATAAACTTATTTTTTTATATGGAGATTATGATGTAGACGGGATGAGCTCTACGGCGATGATGGTGAAGTGTTTAACTGCAATGGGGGCTGTTGTTAGGTATAAATTGCCGCATAGATTTAATGACGGGTATGGATTAAATGATTCGGTAGTAGATTTAATTAATAATGAAAAATGTGGCCTTTTTATTACTCTTGATTGCGGGATAACAAATGTGTCAGAAATTCAAAATATTAAATCTAAAACACCAGCTAAAGTTATTATAATTGATCATCATCAGATTCCAGCGACTAGACCTCCTGCGGATATTATTTTGAATCCGAAAGATGTTAATATGCCTTCAGAATTAGTAGAGCTTTGTACTGCTGGAATTGTTTATAAACTTGTTAATTATTTAAGCGAGAGAGTAGGTAATATTGATTGTGATGAGTATTTGTTTTTAGCTGCAATTGGAACTGTTGCTGATGTTGTTGAATTGCAAGGTGAAAATCGTAGAATAGTTAAGTTAGGTTTACAGCTCTTAAATAAAGTTAAAAACTTGGGTGTTCAGGCGATATTAAATAATGCTAAATGGAAAGGGTATTTTTTAACAGTTCGGGATGTTGGGTTTGTTCTTGCCCCTAGATTGAATGCTGCGGGGCGATTATCTAGTGCGCGATATGGTGTTGAATTATTGTTAGCTTCAAGTAGAGCTAGAGCAGAAGAAATTGCTAATTATTTAGAAAAATTAAATTTTCAGCGTAGAGAACTAGATCAAAATGTATTTAATCAATCGATAGATGTTGTTGATGGTTCTGATCATTATGAAAAACAATCTGTATTAGTTTTTGGAGAAAAAAATTGGCATGCTGGAGTTATTGGAATTGCTGCATCTAAGCTGGCTGAAAAATATTCAAAACCTGTTGTGATTGTAGGTTTTGATGAGACTATTGGACGAGGCTCTGCGCGATCTGTTGGAGATGTTGATATTTATAGTTTATTAAAGCAATGTAGGTCTTGTTTTGAGAAATTTGGAGGACATAAACAGGCGGCTGGTTTTAGTATAAAGCAAGAGAATTTTTCGAAGTTTAAAACAATGTTAGAAGGTGTAGTCAATACTAGTATAGAAAAAACACAATTAGTTGAAAATATTATGATTGATTTAGAATTGCAAACCAAATTTATTACTCGTTCATTTATAGACGAATTGTCTGTTTTGGAACCATTTGGACATGGAAATAACCAGCCATTATTTTATTCTAAAAATTTTAATGTTATTGATTCTCGTGTAGTGGGAAATGGAAAGCATTTAAAATTAACGCTTCATGATAGCCATGATAAAATGTCTTTTGATGCTATTGGATTTAATTTGGCTGAGAAATTGCCACTTGTTTATAATTCAAACATTCATTTTGTATTTAGTTTAGAGATAAATGTGTGGAATGAAAAAGAAACTATTCAATTAAATATAAAAGATATGAAATGACCAAAGAAGCGTATTTAGAAGAGTTGTTATGTAAGGCTCAAATTTATTTTTCTGAGAATAGTTTGAAAAAAATTGAGCGTGCTTATTATTTAGCAGATAAAGCTCATAAAGGTCAATTTAGAAAATCTAATCGCCCATTTATTTTTCATCCTGTTCAAGTTGCTATAATTTTATGTGAACTAGAACAAGATTATGAAACAGTTATGGCGGGATTACTTCATGATACTATTGAAGATACCGACATTTCTAACGCTGATATTGAAAAATATTTTGGAAAAGATGTTTCTAAATTAGTGGACGGTGTTACAAAGTTAAATCGCCTTAAATTTCATTCGAGGCAGGAAGCTCAAGTTGAAAATTATCGTAAATTATTTTTATCTATGGCAGATGATTATAGGGTAATTATTATAAAGTTAGCAGATCGATTGCATAATATGCGTACCTTACAGTTTTTACCTGCTTTAAAGCAGCAACGAATAGCCAAAGAAACACTCGATATCTATGCGCCACTAGCTAATAAATTGGGTATTAATACAATGAAATGGCAATTAGAAGATTTGGCATTTTCTTATATTAATCCGGAAAAATATCAAGAAACTAAAGAGATGTTAGCGCAAACGAGAGCTCAGAGGGAAAGTTATTTAGAAGACTTAATAGGGTCTATAAAAAAAGTATTAAAAAAATTGGGGCTAAAAGCGGAGACCTTTGGTAGACCAAAACATATTTATAGTATTTCTCAAAAATTAGATAAAAAAAATTCATCTATCGATGAGCTTTATGATTTGTTAGGTGTTCGAATTGTTGTAGATGATGTTGCAGGATGTTATGGCGTATTAGGGGCAATTCACTCGCATTTTAGACCTATTCCCGATCGGTTTAAAGATTATATTGCATTACCTAAATCCAATGGGTATCAATCTTTGCATACAGCTATTATTACAGAAAGTGGAAAATTTGTAGAAATTCAAATTCGAACAACACTTATGCATCATACATCTGAATTTGGATTCGCTGCTCATTGGCAATATAAAAAAGGAACTAAATCTAAAAAGGTTCAAGGTGAGCTGAAATGGTTACAGTCTATTATTGAGCATAACGATGAAAAATTGGCGCCTAATGATTTTTTGCAAACGTTAAAATTCGATTTGTATGCAGATGAGGTGTTTGTGTTTACGCCAAAAGGAGATGTTAAATCGCTGTCTAGGGGATCTACTATTTTAGATTTTGCGTATAGTAGTCAGACAGAGGTTGGTCATAGGTGTAAGGGCGCTTTAGTTAATGGAAAAATTGTGCCACTTAGTTATGAATTAAAAAGTGGTGATCAATCAGAAATATTAACGTCTAAAACATCAGAACCTAAAGTAGATTGGCTTCGAATAGTTCATTCTCGTCATACGAGGTATAAAATTAAGCAGTATTTAAATTCGAAAACAAAAAAAGATTTACTTGTTTCTGGGGCTGAACGAATTAAGAAAGTATTTTTTTCAGAAGGGTTAATATTTGAGCAAGCAATTCAAAATATTGATCTTAAGGCATTTTATGATAGGTTTCAGTTAGATAAAGTCGACGATGTTTTTGTGTATGTAGAGCAAGGCGACATTTCGTCTATGGAAGTTGTTCGTTACGTAAAAAAACAAATTGAAAAAACAAAGTCACCTGATTTAAAAATTAAAAAGCCAGTTTTTAAAAAAAGATCAGATAATGTTGGTATTTATATATTAGGTGAAACCAATATTAAATTTACTTTAGCAAAGTGTTGTATGCCTGTGCCTGGAGATGAAATTAGTGGTATTGTGGTGATTGGAAAAGGGGTATCTGTGCATCGGTGTGATTGTAAAAATATAGTAGCTGTAAAAAAGGAAAGTCCAGAACGATTAATTGAGGTAAGTTGGGATTCTTCACCTGGAAAAAAATTAGCCTATACATGTACATTTCGAATAGAGGGTTACGATAGAGAAGGTCTTTTGCAAGATTTATTATCTATTATTTATTCTGAAAAGATAAATTTAAAAGAAGTTCGAACCAAAGTAAGTAAAGATAATACGAATATGTCTGCCACAATTTCTATAGATATTACAAATATTAAACAGTTTTATGAATTAAAGCGTAAACTTTCTGATTTAGAAGATGTATATTCTGTGTATCGATTGAATTTAGGGTTAGAATCATGAAATGTGTAGTATTTACAAATAATCAAGGAAAGCTAAAAGAGTTACGCGATTTGTTATCATCGTTAAATATGGATGTTGTTGGGTATAAAGATGTTATACATAAAACTATAGATGTTGTTGAAGATGGAACAACATTTCATGATAACGCACTTAAGAAAGTGCAGGCTTTAGCTAATTTTTCAGATGATATTTATGTTGCAGATGATTCAGGCTTAGAAATTGATGTGTTAAATAATGAACCGGGTGTTTATTCGGCACGCTATGGAGGAGGATGTTTAACAGATCATGAAAGATGCGAGTATGTTTTAGAAAAATTACATGGAAGATCAAATCGGAGAGCCCGATTTAAATGTGTGTTAGCTGTAATTATGCCAGATAAATCTCAGTTGTTTTTTGAGGGAAAAGTTGAAGGTGTTATTGCTGAAAAAATAATTGGAACACAAGGGTTTGGTTATGACCCGATATTTATTCCTGAGGGGGATTCTCAGACGTTTGGTGCATTAGGTGTTGAGCTAAAATATAAGATTAGTCATCGTGCGCGGGCCATGGTTAAATTAAAAGATTGTTTGCTTAGCCGTGTTTAATTTATATAAATTATTAATTATGAAAAAAATTATTGTATTTTTAATTACGTTTGTAATTTTTATGATAATCGATTTAGTTTGGCTTGGTATATTAATGTGGCCTGTATATGAACGTTATTTAGGAGTCTTTTTAAGAACGCCTCCTAATTGGCCCGTTGCTGTTTTATTTTATGTTTTATTTATTATTGGTATGATGATTTTTGCAATAAATGATGCATTAGAAAAAAAATCAGTTAAACTAGCAAGTTATAAAGGGGCACTTTTTGGTTTTTTTACTTACATGACTTATGAATTAACTAATTGGGCAGTCATTGCAAATTGGCCTGCAGGAATTGTTCCGATAGATATTTTGTGGGGGACTGTGTTATCTGCTAGTGTGTGTGGAATTTCAACTTGGATTTGTTTAAAGATAAATCTTGTCTAAAGTTATTAGTGTTTTATCTATAAAAGGTGCTGGTATATTGTTTCTTACATAAAAGTGTAAATGGTATATATCTAAATTATTATGTTTTTTAATTACGTATTTTTGTAAGTTTAAGAGTTAACGTTTTAATACTTTTGTTTATCAGATGTCTTGTATTAAACTAAAGACCACGCTAAAATTTGTGTCTCTAAAGAGATTCGGGGTGTGGCGCAGCCTGGTTAGCGCACCAGTTTTGGGAACTGGGGGCCGTTGGTTCAAATCCAATCACCCCGACCATTTAAATTAAATTTTCTTTTGTTTTTCTGTTATTTATATTAAACTTCTTGGTGGTTGTTTTAAAATTTAATATGGGAAAATTTGAAAATTGAAAAAAAGTTTAGCAGTAAGGCGAGGCGTTGATCTTTCTGTTTTAGCTGATACTTCAAAAATATCTGAAGACGGTTTTTTTTTAAGTTTTGTTGAGGATGTTTTTTTAGTAATTAATATGTATAAGCTTATTAGTAATAGGCTGGAGCGATCTATTGATGCTTGTTTGAATAAGGAAAAATCGATATATGAAAATATTGAATCTTATTTTAATCCATTAAAATATTGTTCGATTTCTGAAAAAGAGGCAAATCAAATATTGCAATCAAATCCTTTAAATGGGATGTATTTAATTTTTTCTGAGAAAGTTGTAGATATTTTAGATAAGTATTCTCAGGATAATAGTTCTAGTTTATGTTGGATTGACAACTCTATTGAACGACGTTTAACTACGAGAGAATGTTCAGAGACTTTGCGAGATAACTTTTATGTTCGTAAAAACTTTGAAGAAAAGTTTTTAATTTATTCAAAAAACTTTTTAGTTTTTGCCTTTTTTCCTTTGGCAATTATTTCATCTTTTGTAACGGCATTAAATTCAGCTAAAGAATATGAGAAAACGCCAATTAATCCTGATAACCCTGAAGATACATTTTCTAAATCTTATGGGAATTTAGCTGTAATGACTGAATTGTTATTAAATAATTATTTGATTTCAGCAGGGCTTTTATTGATTTATTTTAATTATTTTGTAGAGTCTCTATCTTCTTCGCCATCTTCTGTATTTATGTTAACTTCTGGTTCTGCTCTTACACCTGCATCAGATTTTAAAAAAGTAAATGTTATACCCTTAAAACTATTTACAAAATATTTAGGTACAATTCATAAGTGTGCTTGTGGAGAACTTGAGAGATACTATGATGAATTTAATAATAAAGCTATTAGTGGTAATTGTACCTCTTATACCTTATCTCCTACTATTGTTCTTTTTACAAAATCAACCGCTATTGGTGATTATCCGAAACTTAAAAGTAGATTGCTTAATGGTGATTACGAGAGTTTTGTTTCTCCTTATCAACTAGGTAATTGTAGTATTGATTATAATGAGTATAAGGATCGTTTTAATTGTGATTTTTTTGATGACATAGATAGTTTTAAACAAAAGCTTATTCAAACTTCAAATATGATAGGTATGGATACTCAAATTAAGCAGTTATCTGAATTTGCTATTTATTTATATATTCAAGTATGTAATTTTTTTGAAAGAATTGAGCTTGCCAGTAAAGACAATCCAGATGTTTCATTTGGTCAAGAAGATTTAAAGTCTTTTCTTGATGAAGTAAATTTAGAATCTCATTTTCCTATTATTTTACAAGGACCTCCTGGAACTGGGAAATCTGAAATTCAAGTTAAATTTAATGATTTAATTATAAAAAAGATAAATACAGAGTCAAAATTCCGTAAAATTGAATTTTATGTTGACTCTAATGATAAATTAATTGCAGCAGTTGGAGATAGAGCTACGCAGGCTATTCAACGAAAAATTGATAATAGTCTTACAGATTCTAAATTATTTAATTATAAGACTATTTCTAAGGCATTTAATTACCTTGGCTTAATGTGTTTGTTGGGGTTACTTGTAGAGACACATCGTTATCGAAGTAAATATGAAAGCCAAGAGATGTCTGATTATTCTGCCATGGGAAATTATGTCCCAGAGGGTCGTTTGTATAATGAAGATTATGGTGATTCAGATAAACTTTTTGCAAATATTGTGGATCCTTTTATAAAGGTTGCGATGTTGCTTTATCTTATTGGGATAAGTTTAGATAAGTATTTAAAAAAACCTATCGTGCCATATAAAAAATTAGATCCATTTGGGATTAGATTAGATAATTTAACTCCAACTTCAGCTTTTTATATTCAGACATATTCACATATTTCGTTAAACGAAATTTTATCTTTTTATAAAAATCAGGGTAACGATCAGAGTTTTAGAGCTATTGGATTTATGGGGGCCTCAAATGATACGGATTTAACTAAATTTGGTGGCGAAATGGATATAATTCTTTTTAATTCTGTTGTAGCAGATGATGCGTTAGACAAAAAATTAGAAGAAAAAATTAAGCAACAATATAATGAAGTTGTTGATTTTTTTAAAGCTGTATATTTTGATGAGCATGATTATAGCTATGAACAAAAAGATATAGATGCGTGTAAACAGTTTTTTAATTTTAGAGATGAAATTAAAATTGATCGTCAATCTTTTGTTCAGGTGTATAAGTATTTTATTAAAAAATATATGGATTGTTCTGTTGAACATAGTGGGGTTCAGAACGGGTTGAGTCAAGAATTGAAACAGAGTTTTCTAAAATCATCAAAATCTACTCAAGATTTTATTTATGAATCTTGTGTAGGGTTACCTATAGACGGAGAATCTGTATTTAGTACTCCAAAAAGAACTAGATGGACATCGCGAGGTATATTAAGAGGGAGAGGGGAGTCATCTGGGAGTTTAAGTTCGGGGTCAAGATCTATTT
>CAXBWG010000029.1:0-11656 GCA_963979105.1 uncultured bacterium
AAAGATATCGCACATAAATTACAAGATGTTATAACAGGTTCACGTTCACCAGCAGGTTTTTTGAAACCAAAATTAGAAGAAAATAATAGTCAATTGATAGTGTATGATTCAAAACAAAGTCAAGGTCTTGGTTTATTAAAATCAAATATAGGACTTGGTTTTTTTGGTAACTCTAGGGGGCTTTATTTACCCTATGGATATTTAGGAGGACCGGGCTCTTTTGCAAGACCGATTTTGAATGTCTTCAAAATGGGGGGGATCGCTGGTTTGTGTAATGCCGCAGAACCTACTGGGCTAGCAGGTCGTGAAATAACTCCTGAAGTTGTAAATGAAAAAGAAGAAAAAATAGAATCATCTCCAGAGGATAGTTCCGATGAGTCTGAGGGTCATACATCAAACGATTTGTCTGATGAAGATTTAAATTTTTCCCCTGAAAATCAAAAAGCAGGGCCTGCCGTTATTGATCCACCAATAACAAAACGGCATAAATTAAGTTCAAGCGAAAATAAATCCATATCTCAAGCACAGAAAGACGACAAAAAGGAAACTCCAAACAAAGTAAATGAACAAGAAAATGAAGCTCAAAAAGTTCCTAATGTAAACCCTATCGAAAAAATTTTTAGCACTGTAATAAAAAAGGACTCTACAAAAACAGAAGTAGCTGAAAATGAATTTAATTCAGAAGATTTAGAATTTTACAAAAATAATCTTGTAGTTACTACAGGAAGAGGTCTCGCTTTAAAAGAAATATTGTTATCAGAATTTAAAAAACAACTTTTAGACCCCAAACAAGAAAAGGTTAGAGAAGAAAATTTAAGAAATTTAGCAAAAGTATTGCATAACACAGTACCTAATAAAGATCTTAGAGTAGAACTGGTTAAGCATGTATTTGATGATTTAAAATTAACACAAGAACAAGTCTATACGATACAATATTTAACTGCATTACCTTATGTCGGAACATCAAGAGAACCTGTTAAATCAAAGAAAACTAAAGATGAACCCCAAATCAATTTTGTAGAAGAGTTGAAAAAAAAGAATAAAAGTGTGAAGGAAGAAAAGAAATTAAAAACTCCTCAAGAACAAGTAGAAGCCTTATTAATATTTGAGAATCACGAAATACTTAAAAGCGCTTTAAAAGAATATAGCAATTTAAAAGGTATTGTTTTAGAAATAGAAAAAATGATAAACATATCTCCAGAAACAAACGTTGAAGAGTCTGATAAAAAAGAAAAGTTGGAAAAACTAAAGAGTTTGAAAACTAAAATTGAAACTATAATTGAACAAAATAAAACAGCAGACGAACAATTAAACGAAATATTAGCTGAAAATGAACTCGATGAAGATATGTTTGCAGCTAAATTAAAAGATAAATCAGAAGACAAATTAAAGGAGTTTTCAACAAAGATCGTAACAAAACAAACAGAAATAATAACACAAGAAATTAGTGATAAATTTAATTTATTTTCAGCTAAGGATAAGAAAATTATTGAAGATTTAATTCCTAAAAGAAAAAATATGTTGGCCAAAGAAATAGCTCATGATGACGATTACATAAAAAACTATTTAAATGAAAACTTTGGTGACATTCAAGATGAACTTAAACAATTTATAAAGGAAAATATAAGTAAATTTAACAGATTAACTAGTTTGAAGGAGTTAACAACCAAAGAAATAAATAGACGAGAATTAGTCGAATATAAAAATAAATTAATTGAATTAGAAAAAAAAGAAGGAATTAGTATTATTAAAGAATTTATTAACGATTTAGGTGATGAAAAAGAATTAGTAGTTCCTTATAAAAAATTTCTTGAAAAAAAAGTAAATTTTACTGCAGAAACTGCATTAGAGAAAATAAATAAAAATAAATTAAAGGCACTCTTAACACCCGGAAATTTTTTTGTATTACTTAAAGACTACTTTGATATAAATAATAAAATTAAAATTAAAAAAAATTGCGACACACTAAAAAATGAATTATTAGATGAAGATCAGAAAGAAATTATAAGAAAGCTTTCAAATATAAATAATAGCAAAATAAATAAGGCAAAACGCGAGTTAACTGAATCGGCAAAAACGACACCTGCAATACCAGAACAACAAAACTCACAAAAAAGTAATTTAGAACTATTTAAACAAAAAATTAATCAAAAGAAAGATCAAATCGCACAAATTAGGCTCAAAACGTTATGGAAAGAATTAGGTAATATACTAGAGCTTAGTAGTGACCCAATTACAATTAATTTAGAAAAAAGCTCGGCAGATAAAGACGTATTAATAATGGGGCTTTGCGATATATTAAAAATTAATGCCACATCACCTCCAGAAATTCCTTCTATAAATTTAAACGAGTTTGGCGATAAAGATGATATGAGGGAATTATCTTTTATTAAATTTAAAGATATTATACGCACTACAATAATTGATGATATAAAATCTCAGATATCAACTCTTGATACTGAAATAAACGAATTAAGCCGCAAGAAAAATAAAGATTTATTAGAAATAACTAGAGAAGAATGTTCCAGAAAAATTGAAACTCTAAAAGTTTTAAATCAAGATCCCAATAAATCAGATGCGCAAAGTACAGATATAGCTATATCTATAAAAGATTTAGAATCTTATGTAACCACTATTCAAGAACATGAAAAAATTGCGAGTGAGTATATAAAAAATGAAGAAATAATCGAAAAAGGATTACCCAACCTAAAAAATAAGGCCGCACTAAGTTTGTTAGAAAAACTTCAAGAGTTTAATGGTATATCAGAATTAAAACCATCAATAAATATAGCTGTTAAAGCAATGAATTATCACGAGATGTCAACAAATATAAATCTTCAAGAGGGTAGAGACCCGAATAATATAAAAAATTATGTTCTAGGGTTTTTTATAAATTTAATTCCACAAGATTCAGGCTTTGAAAAAATTAGTAAAGATGTAAACAAACTTGAACTAACATATATCAAAGACTTACTTGAAACACAAAAACCATCAGAGTTAAGAGAAATAATTAATAGTATTGTAAAACTAAAAGCTAGCTATCAGAGTTTTAAAAATTTATCAGAAGAAGATCAAGAAATATTTTCATTAAAGTATCCAGACGAGATTGGTAAATTAAATGAGTTTGAACACATATTTACACAAGAAGATTTAGATTTAGAAAAATACGCAGAATTTATGACAAGCTTTTTTAAATTTATTGAAAACAAACAATGGAAAGACCAACTGAGTGTCTATATAGCTCATATAAATGACAAACAAAAAAATAAAAAGTACATATCACAAAGTGAACTAAAACAAAGCTCAGAAAAAATTCGAGAGCAAACTCAGACAAAAGGAAAAGAAGCAGGAGAAAGCCCTGCTCTTAATAACCCAATGCCTGCCAAGGGAGCTAGAGGCCCTAACCCTTTTGCAGGAGGTGCTAACCCTTTTGCAGGAGGAGCTAACCCTTTTGCAGCAAAAATGAATAAAAAAAGTAGCGCAACACAAGACAGTGAAAAAGAGAACAAAACCCCTAAAGAAAATTTAAACTCACATATCAATAAAACTCTGAAGAAACCTTCATTTCTTGCAGACATTAGCTCAAGAAAAGGGACTTTAGGTAAAAGCCCAAGTGAAAAAGATATATCTAAAAATAATGAATTGAAAAAAAGAAATGACGACATAGTGCCGCCAGGCTAATGCTATACTATTATAAATGACAAAATTACAACCAAACATTTCAACAACTAACATAGTTTTTTATGATGGCATTTGCAAACTATGCAATGGACTTGTAACTTGGCTAATAAAAAAAGATACTAAAAAAGAACTGTTTTTTATGAGCTTACAATCTGAACAAGCAAAAAAAATTTTAAGCCCATTTAAGATAGACACAACCCAACTTGATAGTATTATTTATTATGAAGCAGGAATGCTATACAAAAAATCATCAGCTGTTTTGAAAATCTTGAATAAACTTGGCAAAATATGGAAACTTACTCAGATATTTTGGCTTATTCCATGTACTATTCGTAACCTAATCTACAATCTAGTTGCCAAGTTTCGCTACAAACTTTTTGGAAAATATTCGTCCTGCCAAATTCCCACCCCCAACATCAAAGACCGCTTCCTTTAAAAGGTGTCAGAGTCTTATGCGTAAAAGGTGCCAGAGTAGAAGTAAATAAACTATAAAAAAAAGAAAAATAAAAGGTGTCAGAGTCTTATGTGTAAAAGGTGCCAGGGTAAAAAGAAATAATCTGTAAATAATAAAAAAATAATAGACCATAAACTCAAAACAAGCTCAAAATATTCCTTAATTTTTAATTGTGCTATATAGTATGTAGCCTATGATTGATCTAACTGCTACAAAAGTTAAAAAAGTGTTTATTGAAACCTACGGGTGTCAGATGAATGTGTATGATACAGAACTTGTAAAGTCGATTCTAATTGGGAACAAGTTTGGAATTACAAACTCTGAAGATGATGCAGATGTTGTAATGTTAAATACATGTTCAGTTAGAGAAAATGCTAATCGTAAAATTTATAATCGTGTTCATGAAATTAAACGCCGTAACCAAAATACTAAAATAGGTATTTTGGGGTGTATGGCAACAAATTTTAAAACAGATTTACTCGAAAATAAGCGGCTTCGCATTGATTTTATTGCAGGTCCAGATAGCTACAAACAACTCCCTTTATTACTTAATGGCCTTTATAGTACCGGCACAAAACAATACGATGTAACATTATCTGAATTTGAAACCTATTCAGATATTTATCCTAAACGCCAAGAAGGTGTAAATGCATGGATTGCAATTATGCGTGGATGTAATAACTTTTGTACGTTTTGTGTGGTTCCTTATACAAGAGGAAGAGAACGTAGTAGAGATCCATTAAATGTAGTAGACGAAGTAAAAAAGCTTGTTGCTGATGGATATAAACAAGTTACCCTTTTAGGCCAAAATGTAAACTCGTATAAATGCGAAGAGTTTGATTTTACAGATTTAGTAAAAATGGTAAGTGATGTCGAAGGTGTGGAACGAATTAGGTACACATCTCCACACCCAAAAGACTTTCCTCAAAAACTAATTAAACTTATGAAAGAACGTAAAAATATATGTAATCAGGTTCATATGCCTTTACAAGCAGGAAATGATCGTGTTTTACAAAAAATGAATCGGTCGTATACCAAAAAAGAATTTTTAGAATTAGTAGATCAAATTAGAGCTATAATTCCAGATGTATCTATTACGACAGATATAATTATTGGGTTTCCAACAGAAACCTACGACGAATTTTTAGATACCGTCGACGTTGTTAAAAAAGTTGGCTTTGATTCGGCTTTTATTTTTAAATATTCAGAGCGTCCAAATACAAGAGCTGCGCAAAAGTTTCCAGATGATGTCTCAGAAGCAGATAAAAAGTCACGTATTATTGAGTTAAATAAAATTCAAGATGATATTGGGCTTAAAAAAAACCAAGGATTTATTGGCTCAACCCAGTATATTTTAATCGACGAACTTTCAACAAAAAAATCATCTAACGAAGTACAAGGTCGTACAGATTGTAATCGAATTGTAATATTAAAAAAACAAGCTCAACAACTTGGAGATATAATTCCTGTTAAAATTACAGAAGCTACACGAAATATTTTAAAAGGAATTCAAGTCGTTTGATTTAAGCTAGTTAAATACGTATTTAGTTAGGTACAATAAAGTTAGATAAATCTAATGAGGTGAAAGATGAATGTAAGTGTTGATTTATGTGTGATTCCATTGGGAGTAGGCTTATCCCTGTCAAAGTATATTGCTGAATGTGAAAAAGTGTTAGCTAATTTCGATATAAATTGCCAACTACATGCTTATGGTACCAATATAGAAGGGGAGTGGGATACTGTTTTTGCAGCAATAAAAAAATGTCATGAACACTTGCATAAAATAGGGGTAGTTCGAATTCATACATCTATTAAATGTGGTACCCGAACAGATAAAATACAAAAACTAGACGATAAAATTACAAGTGTAAAAAAGTTATTAAATAACTAGTCGTAACTTAATTTAAAGTTAATTCAAGCTTAATAACATATATCTAAAATTTAATTTATGAATGTGTACCGAGTATCCTTTTTTAAACAGCCAATACAACAACTTAAACGAAACCTAGCATATAGCAAGAAATTAGTAGATCGATTTGAAAACCCCCAAAATGTAGGTACTATAAAAAAAGGTCCAAGTGTGGGTACCGGACTAGTAGGTGCCCCTGCATGTGGTGATGTAATGAAGTTGCAAATTAAAGTAGATGAAAATGGGATAGTAACAGACTCGAAATTTAAAACGTTTGGCTGTGGTTCTGCAATTGCTGCCAGCGATGTTGTAAGCCAATGGGTACAAGGAAAACATGTTGATTCTCTAGGTGAGATAACAAATACTACAATAGCAAATCACTTAAAATTACCTCCTGTAAAACTACACTGCTCTATGCTAGCAGAAGATGCAATTAAAGCCGCTGTAAAAGATTATCAAAAAAAAAAATAACTACCAAAATGGCTATCGGGTTTTTAAATACAGTCTTAATTCCTTCTACAACGAGCTTAAGGGGTTTTAACTATTCAAATAGTGGAACTAAAATAGGAAAAATAGACGAGTATAGCCCATTACCAATTTATGTTAGTACAACAAATAAAGTAGACTTTCAATGCCCTGAATCTATAAGTAACACAGAGTTTTTAAGCTTAGTTCAAGCCCAAGAACGCCAATATTTTGAGATTTTATCTAGATATTGGCCTTGTATAAACGATAAAAAAGTATTTATGCCAGCTAGTGGATCGTTACTAAATTTTGTGTCTACCTTACATAAATTAAATGTAACAGAATTATTTTGTTCAGATATAACACCTTCAGAAAAAAATTATTTAGGTATGCAAAATAAAAAAACACTTCAAGATAATGGAATTGTAGTAGAGTTTTTGAATCAAACAAATGCAATCGAACATGTTGAAAAACTAATTATAAGCAATACTAAATTTAGCTGTATTATATTACCCTGGTTTAGTATGTACTTAGACTTAACCGAATACAACAGATTGATTTCGGGGTGTTTTAAGTTACTTACAAACGATGGTGTTATATGTGAACGCTACAGTGCCTCCCAAGCATTTAATCAGCCTTCTTCTAAACTAGCGATGAAAACAACATTTAGATCTAATACCCAAGTAAAGCAAATTTATAATCAAAATAACTTTAATGTAATAGAAGATGAACCTATTACTGCATTTAGCCGCTGGTCTGCTAGCGGGCAACGTTATTTAATTGCACAAAAAAATCAAAGAATTATGTTAACTGAGTCAATCTAGTTAACTTATGCTACTATTAATCTATTATCATGCAATCAAATTACGAGAGTATAAGACCTAATTTATCTACGGGAGATATTGTTTTATTTTCTGGAAAAGGTCCAATTAGTGCAAGTATAAAATTAGCAACAAAGAGTAAATGGTCTCATGTTGGAATGGTTGTATGTTTAGAAGAATATGATTTTGTAACGGTTTGGGAATCTACTCAACTTAGTAATATAAAAGATTTAGAAACAGATAAATTTAAAAAAGGAGTTCAAGTTGTACCACTTAGCTTACGACTAACTCAATATAACGGTGAAATTGCAATTAGACATCTTCAAAATGCAAACCTAAATGCAATTGATATTCATACGTTGATGCAATTTAGAAAAGAAATGAGTGGCAGATCATATGAAAAAAACACTTTAGAGTTACTTAAATCTGCATATGATGGTCCCTTTGGAGAAAATACAGAAGATTTGTCGAGTTTGTTTTGTAGCGAATTAGTTGCTGAAAGTTATCAAAAACTAGGGTTGCTTTCTTCTAATATTGCCTCCAATGAATATACGCCAGCTAATTTTTCTACTGAGTCAAATTTAGAGTTGTTAAAAGGGAATTTATCTGATGAAATTTATCTTTCAAGAACTATAGCTGATCGCGTTACATCTTTAGTATAATCAAAGAAGTTTAAAAAATTATCAACATTAGTATTTATTATAGATTTAACTTTAGAAAGAAAGTAAATTGATTTTGCACTTTCTAAGACTTGAGTTCTCATGTCTATTAGTGACGGTCTATTACTAGGATTGAGATCACAATATTTACTGAACATATCTTTTATATTTTGAGTAACTACAGAGTCTATAATAGTTTTTCCCATTGAGTAAATGTCAGATTTAAAAGGATTTTCTATTGGATTACGACTAGAGTTCTGTTTATGTGATTTTATTTCTGGAGAACTAAGGTTTTCAGTGACTGCCAAGTCTTCAGGAATAGAAAAACTAAAATTACTATCAGAAGGTTTTCTTTCTACACGAGTAACACTGGCTAAATCAATAAGCTGAATTTTGAAAGTGGGAGTTAAAGAATCTAAGAAACTATCGAAACTTTCTGAGTTAATTGAATTCGAGGCGCTCTTGTATCCAATACAGTTTTCAATTTTTAAATCAAAACTAACATAACCATAAGATTTAGCATCTTGAGTGTAATCTTCATCAGATTCAATTCCTTTATGCAGCTTTATAACTTCTTCTATGAAAAATGAAAAAATGATTAGCTTAAAAAAATCTTTTATAATTGGGTATGTTATATCCGTTGAGTCATTTATTTTATTAAAAATCCTATCTAATGAAATTCCCCTTGGAGAAACGCTTATAAGCTCATCATTAATATTTGCTAACCTGAAATATCTTATATGATTTTTTTTTTGATATGCAGGAATTTCAGGTGTTGGAGCATTATGTGTTGGTTCATGCGCTTTTGATATAACTAGGTTCTCTGTAGCTCCATCCATCTGTATGTGCTTTCCTGCGTAAACTGTGTGTTCTCCACCTTGTGCAATTTTGTTTCCCCAACTAACTGTGCTCCCCCCAGGAGTGTTAAAACTTGAAGGGCCATTATTCGTGTTTCTTCTAACATGTACTTTACTTGATCTAGAGGAGGAGCTGCTAGCTTTTCTTTTTTCACCACTGGATGCATCTTCGCAAACATGAAACCCCTTCATATCAGGCAATGAATTAGTAGAACTGCTTGCAGTTAATGCTCCGGTATAAAAATCATGTATATACATCGGATTATGTGATGGACTACAAATTAAGCCTGGTCCCATCCCCGTTTCAGAATACCCAGGAAAGCTATCAGTGAAAGGATTGGCGTTGTTAGCGGGTGTTTTTGGTAAATTTTTATATAATTTCATTTAATTCCTCTTTTTTAAGTGCGTTGTAAGAATATTTCTATATAATTTTAATATTAATTCTATTTTAATTATTAATCAACGATGAGATAATATGTAAATATTCATATTTCAAAAAAGGGGAAATAATGTTTAAGGTTACTGCCTTGGCTCAAGCGCCAATACGAAGGTTGGCACATGATAAAATGCTATGCATGCCATATTCTATAGGGTGTTTTTTTTGTGATTCAGGTCATATGAAAAATAAATTCAATTTAGATTTTTTAACAACTATACAAAAAATTGTTAATCCTCATTTAACAGGTATTCAAAATATCCATGAAAGTACGTATTTAACTTTTGATAAAGAAATTTTAATAGACTTAAATAATCCCTTAGAAGAAAATCAAGATTTAACATTATTATTACTTAGCAATTCTAACTTAAATACCAATAAATCATGTTTGATATTTAAGATTATTGATGAATCGAGTGAAGTGAAATCAGAAAAATCGGTTTTGCACCACTGTATATTTCTTAAAGAAGAAAAAGGTGTTACTGGTGAAACTATGATAACAATTGAAGATACAGCCAATACAAAAACACTTGAAATACCAAAAGATAAATTTTCTAATTGTTTTATGACATTTATTAACCAGGTAATTTCTAAAAAAAGTGGTGATTTTAGGTTGTCTATGTATCAATTTATTCCAAATCAAGACTTATTAACTAGTATTGAAGATGAACACGCAAGAAAAAGGTATAAACAAGAACCCTGATTAACTTTTTATTTTAATTTATTTAAAAATTTCAAAGAAACTTGATTAATCAAAGAGTCATAATTTGAAGCATAACAAATACGTGCTCCAGAAAACCGATGATACCACCGCGAATATGTTTTATAAATAATATCTAACGCCGTTTTATTTTTTGATTTAGCACCATAAATAATGTTTGTGCCTTTAAAATATGAACACAAAATAGAATACCCTCCTTGAGTAGATATAAAATGATTTGCATTTGCAAATAGCATTAATTGAAGTTCATTAAATGTTAAATCTGGATTTTGGTTATGGATATCTTGAATTAAAGACACTTCAGGATAATGCTTTCTAATCCAATTATGTTCTTTTAAATTATAAATTGCACTATTATCTTGGCTGATTTCAGTAGAGATTGGCCTGCAATATATAATTTTGTAATGAGGCATAAGTGTTTTAAATAATATTTCTAAGACCTCAATGCTTAAATAAGTAATGGGTGAAAATCCCCATTCTGAATTGTATTTATTACAAATAATACATATTGGCTTATCATAAATAAATTTAGTATTAGAAAATTGTGCTTTATAATCGGGTGGAGACCACATAGTAAATGTATTTAAAAACCGTCTATGAATATTATTTATTGGAAAATTTTTGGGAATAACATAATTTCGATTTTTATAAACTTCATTATGATTTTTAGAAAAGTAATATAAACATTTTGTATCTACGGCAGAATAAGTTTTGTCTAGTTTTCCTTGTTTTTGTAGCCAGTTTGCAAAAGGGATTACAGAAATAAGTTCATATCCGAACTCTCCGTTATAACGAGTATCAACTTTTTTTCGTAAATTATAATATAAGCGCATTAACCCTTTTCGAATCATTAACATAATTATAAATTTAAAAAGTTTTCTAAAATCTTTAATCCATCAGGAGAGCAAATAGATTCAGGATGAAACTGCACACCATAGGTGGGGTGTTGTTTATGGCATACCGCCATAATTTCATTGTCATCATCTGCACGAGCAATAATATTTAGTTCAGATGGAAATGAAGATTCCTGGATAACCAAAGAATGATATCGTGTTGCAATAAAGGGTGACTTAATATCTTTAAAAAGAGGATGTTTTGTATGAGAGATTTTAGATGTTTTTCCATGCATTAATTGTTTGGCGTGAACTGTTTTACCTCCAAAAACTTCCCCAATACTTTGATGACCTAAACACACACCTAATATAGGAGTTTTTCCAGAAAAATGTTTAACAACATCTTTTGAAATTCCCGCATCACTAGGAGTTTTAGGCCCAGGTGAAATAACAATATAGCTAGGAGATAACTTAGATATTTCATCGATAGTTATTTTGTCATTCCGAACCACCTTAACCTCTAAAGATGTTAATTTGCTAATATAGTCAACTAAGTTGTAGGTAAACGAATCATAGTTATCTATCATTAAAATCATTACACATCTCCAAATTGAGCCATTGCAGACAAACTGCTTCTCATTTTATTTTCTGTTTCTTTAAATTCCATTTCAGGAATAGAATCTGCAACTACTCCGCCAGCTGCTTGAGTATAGGCAATTTTATCTTTAATGCAAATAGTTCTAATAGACAAAGCCGTTTTTAGGTTACGATTAAAATCAAAAAATACACCCCCGCCCGAATAAAATTCCCGATGAACAGA